>JAUVCN010000032.1 GCA_030595715.1 Thermoplasmatales archaeon | reverse complement strand
AGGTCTATACTTGATACAGGCACTACCTCATTCGGCAGTTTCGATCTCCCCTCGAACGTCATGGGCTTGAATCAGATCATCGACTAATAATCTTCTGTGGGAGGTTCCTTGATCCTACCTGACCTTATGATCAGGACCGCTATTCCTATGAGTATGATGAAGCCCAGAACATAGGCCCATGTTGGCACATCCTCGTATGTCACTGACCCCTCACCATCTTCCCTTACTGTCTCTTTCATGATCTCGAACGAGAAACCTGTTGTGAAAAGATCGATGTCCCCCTGGTCATTTGAATTCAGTGATATCGTTCCAGGATCGGAAGTAAAATGGTTCCCAAGACCTCCAGGTTCAATGGTATACGGCAATATCTTGTAACCATCGGGTAGAACGATACTGCATGAAAGATCGATCTCGATGTCATCGGATGGTGGGAATGTGGATCGAAAAGGAATGACATCGAGGTCCACAGTGCCGTCATTCGGAAGGCCCACATTGAAATTGACCTCAATACCGATCTCCAGGGGACCCGTATCCCTTATGCCGGAGTGGATCGGAACGATGGATCCAACGATGCTCTCCCCTCCTGAAGTGATCATGGGTTCATTTTTCAAACCTGTGATGATCTCAGCGAACAGGGTTTCGATCTCATCAGCATCCACCGAACCGGAAGAATCAAGGTCGGCACTTTCGATCAATCCATCCTCTGCAAAGTGATCGAGATCGGATGTTGAGATCCTTAGTGATCCACTTCCGTCATCATTTATGATCAGGGAAAGGGACAGGGAACCACCAGAACCATATGGAAGGAGGTCCAACTGGGAAAATGGGAGGTCGGGGCACCTGTCATCCATCCATCCACCGTCGGCAAGGGATTCCTTCGCTGTTCCGGAAATGGTCTCTCCAGGATACGGACCTTCTCCATTCAACCTCAATGTCACCCTCTTCTGTTCAACGGTATGATCAAGAACAGACCTGCCATCATCCTGCAAAGGAATTGCTTCATCCCGTGTTATCCTGTATCGATCCGTACCGATGCTTATGGTGAACTCCATGTCATGATCCGTGGAAAGATCGGAGAGGTCCATGGATATCTCGGTTACATCCCCTTCACCGGTGACCTCCATTCCGATGATATCCAGATGTGGCGCTTCCCCAACGTCGGTCTCGACGAAACTGAACCGAACATCGTTATCATCATCTGCCAGGGATAGCTGGAACTTGGAGATGGTCGAGGTTCCCTCCCCCTCGACAGAATCATAATAGTTTTCAAAGGTCAATTCCGAACCGTAATCAAGGATGAACTCCTGGGCTGTCGCATTTATCTTGAATTCCGGCTCCATCTCGGATTTGGGGATCTCGGCAAAGATCTGACCATCGGTAGCCTTGACCTCGATATCATCCAGGACCTTCTGGTCACGGTCCCTGAACACCTGGAACGTGCCATTATCGTAAATGACGGTCACTCCTCCGATCGACATGGAATAGATATAACCGAATGTGTCCTCGATCTCTCCATCCAGTGTCAAATACACTTCAACTCGAGCAACCCTGTCAAACGTCTCGAGTGATACGATATCGATCTCCTCATGGCCGGAGACCCTCCTCTCCTTGAAGGAATGCAAGATCACATCCCCTGCAGGGTCATATATCCCCTGACCGGAATATGATGCTTCGGCCATGTGGGTCGATAATATGAAAAGTGACAGTAAAATTACTGAAGATACAGCGGCCATCCTCCGGTTACCCATGACCTATCCAAAGGAATCTTATTAGATATCCTTAACGGTGAAAGGAACAAATCCACCAGAGGAGAAAAAATGTCTGGCGATGAAGGGATGGTAGGGGACCTCCTTCCTCTTCAGGTCCGATATCACCTTCTCTCTATCATAGGGGACCGTCCTCATGGAGATAACGGACCTATCATCATCGATCACGACATATGTGGAAATTCCTCCGTTCTCGGCTCCAATGGAACCGGGATTTATGTAGGTACGACCTTGTTCTCCACGCAGGTAAAGTGGGACATGGGTGTGGCCGAAGAAAAACATATCAGCATCCACATCGGAGTAGAACTCGTCCATGACCGATGGAAATGGGCGGTCGAAATATGGCACCTTGGAAAAGCAGTCCTCGGGATGTCGATGCATGAGAACAGCAGATCTCTTACCGATCCTTTCACGAATGAAGAACGGTGCTTCCAGCTCATTCACCATATCACCGATGTCCCCTCTTACCCAGTCATGGTGAGGTTTTCTCTGTATCTCTTCGAGTGGCCCCAGTTCTGTACCGTCCCTGGTGTTAAGCTCATGGTTTCCCATGACCCATGTCAATCGGGGTTCATCCATTGCTCTTTCCAGTACCTTTCGGGGATGTGGACCGATCCCGATCATGTCCCCAAGGCAGATTATTCTGTCAACATCATGCAGGGTATCCCAGACACGTTCCACTGCATCCATGTTCCCATGGAGGTCAGATATAACTGCGATCCTCATTGTCCATCAGTTCTCCGCTTCGATCCCCTTCCCTTTGGACCCTCATCGAGTTGGCCTGCAAAGGTTCGAACATTCCCATCCCTTCTTTCGACAGGAACAGGTTGAGAGAAACCATGTTCATCCCCCTCTGGCAGTCTCTTCTTGATAATGTCCATGATACCGATCCCCTGCCTATCCAATCTTTTCTTCATGAACATGATCCCGACAACACCGGCAACCCCAAGAACGATCATGATAACGAGCAGGATCGACAATACCTCCAGGACGGCAAGGCCCTCCACATCCACCTCTTTTGTGAAGGTGTCGCTCGCTCCATCTTTATCCTTAACGGTAAGCTTCACCTTGAAGGTTCCACCGAAGGCATAATCATGTATGTGGACAGGGTCCTCAGTGGTGATCTCATTACCGTCCCCGAGGTCCCATATATAGATCAGTTCATCGATGTCCCATTGATCATCTGTGGACGCCGATGCATCGAATCTCACCTTTCCGTTCCCGATATCCTCGGTTTTGAAAGAAGAGAACGGCGCTCTATTGGTGACCGATACAAGCAGAGTGATGTTCGAACTTCCACCGAAGTGATCATCTACGATCAGTTCAACACTGAACAATCCTGAAAATTGGAAAACATGGGTCACCACATCCCCGTACAATGTGCTGCCATCGCCCATGTCCCATGTGTAATTCAGGACATCGTTCCTGTCTACGTCATTGGAAAGATCCCCTGGAATATAGATCACGTCACCTTCGAATACCTTCAAGGTCACCTTTGACGCTCCAGTGTAATTCGCCGGGCCGGAATTCACCCGAACACCTTCCCGATCTATGATCGCCTCCGGTATCGAGTTCTCCACCGTGATCGTACCTGTTCGGTTCACTTCAATACTGTTGGAATCCCTTACGATCAGGGTATAGGTGTAGGAACCTCGCTGCATATATGTGTGGCTCACGGACTTCCCGCCTACCTTGAAACCATCCCCGAAATCCCAGACCACCATCACCTCATCACCATCGGGATCGTTCCCCTTGTAATCAAAAATGACTGTCTCGCCGGCATGGATCGTCTTGTCCGAGATCCCATGGTCGGTCGAGGGTGGTCTATTCACCTTGATCGACAATATCGTTGACGCTACCCCATCTTCAGCGTCGGTTATGGAAATGACCGCGGTGTAGACCCCGGCTTCAACGAAAGTGTGGGTGAATATGGGATCGGAGCCTTCGACCACCGTATTGTCGGAGAATGTTATCCCGTATGACACTATTTCACCGTCCCTGTCATGGGAGGAGGATAGATCAATTGTCAGTTTCTGACCAGGGGTGATGACCCCTATCGGATCGACCTCGAGTCCTATCTCGGGCAGAGTGTTCTCTTGAAGGAACGATATCACCAATTCCGAGAGTATCCTGTTCGCGTTCAGGTCCATCACATCATCATTCAGGAGGCAGTGGATCGATATCACCGATTTTCCCATCCCATACCAACCTGTCATCATTGCCACATCCGGAGGAACCGTGTAATATACGGGGTGCATCCCATCACCAGGAACCAGCGAGCCGCAGGAAGTGCCGGCAATGGTCGGCAGAGTATCACCAAGGTCAGAATTCGGATCGGAGGGATAGAATCCCTGGACCGATCCTTCATCGGTCAATGAGACTCCCAATCTATCCAATAGCCACCGGGCATTCACTTCCTGCTGATTTTCTTTGGGATCGAAGATGATCAGAAGCTCCCCTCCGCCAGAATGGAAATCCAGGATGGCCTGGGCATCGGCCGGGGATATGTCCTCTGCGGGTTCGATCAGAATGTACCCTTTATATTCTGCGAGATCGGGTAATTCTGCTTCGAACCCGGCATGGACGGACATCCCCATATCGGAGAACCTGTCCAGGAGAAGTGAATGGTCCGTTATCAGTGAGTGATATCCGTCAAGATAGAATCTCTTCCCTCCTGCCATCTTTGATGTAACCTCACCTGTTGAGGGATATCTTGCCTGGTTGCCATAGACATCAGACACCAGAAAGTGATATTCGAACTCGTTCCCGGGCGTGATCCCAGTAGGGATGCCCTTGAATTCCAACCATCCTCTGAAGGTATCATGATCCACCTCCACCAGCGGGATCGAATACCATGATGTTTCTCCGACCTCCCTGTATTGAAGTCTTGCGATTTTCTGTATGTCCTGTTTTTCGATCCCGGTATCGTCCCTCACGAGAAAATGTATCCCTCCCCCATTCGTGGTCATCTGGACCACATCAGGGGCCATATGCCATATTTCCGGAGGGCGATCCTCCAGCGAGATATTGGCGATCGAATAACCATCCGGAGGAAGCTCTATGCTGTTGTCATAAAGACCTGTGACAGTGAATTTATATTTTATCGAGGAAACTCCGTTAACATTAACGTTCTTTCCATAATATCCACCCTGCCCGGGCAATGTGTAGTTCTCGCTGGCACCATCGAGGATCACCTCCAGTTCAACCCCTTTAACAAGAGAAGGGGTCAGGGATGAGAGTTCAAAGAGTATTGTCCCGGGATTGGGATAGGTCCAGTTCACTCTCCTGGCCTGAATATCGAGCTCCTCAACGATCAATGCAGCATGTTCATCCCAGGCTGACAGATCTGACATCACAAGGGCACCATATCTTGCCTGATCGTTCCTGATGGTCGGATAGTATATGCCAAATAGTCTGGAAGAATCAGGATGGTTGGAACCTCCAAGTGAACGAACAATGGTCCCATCCTCCGAATCAAGGACCCTCGCAGCTGAACCTCTGACCCTTTCCGGAAGCCTGGTATCAAGACTGAGCAGTTCGGCCATCTGGTACAGATCAACATATCGATCCCAGTCATTATCATTCCTTGCTCTGGGTTTATCCAGTAGAGCCAGGATGGACCGATAGACCTCCTTGTGAGAGTAGGCGCTGTAGAACATCTCCTCTGTCAATTCGGACAGAGCGGGTAGAAGTGATCCTTTGAATTCTTTGAGATCGATCGCCACCAGGGAGGCATAGGAATTCGAGCCTTCCGGATCATAATGGGCCATGAATTCCTCGACAACTCCCTGAAGTCGATCCTCCATCGGTATGGTAGTATCATTGAGTATCATACCAAGACATCGATCGTATGGCCAGCCTTCTCCGGGTATCTCATCAAAGGAACCCACCATGTATTCAGAATGGTCCATTACCTCCGCTGCGGCTTCCGCCATTCCCATCCAGCATACATCAAAGGAGATGATATCAACAGGACCTTCGCCCACATTGTCAATGGCATTCCTGATCGCTTGCCCCATCTCATGGGTATCCATCAACCGATTTCCACCCAGAGTGGAGCTCTTATCCTCCATCAATCCCCTTGCAGGGCCTCCTGCGTGCCCTTCAAGTGCTATCATATAATGATCTGCCGGATAACTGGTCATGCCCCATTCGATGAACTCACGAAGTGAGTTGGGATCATCCATGTTAACTTCCCCGAGTTCGGGATCATCGACCCTCGTGGAACCTATTCCATCATCAAGATCATACTGGACATGATATCTTCTGGTGTCGGACCAGGTCGCAACCGATGATGAATACCATTCATTGGTCCCAAGATCTATTTGTACAACAATATCAACATTCTCGGAAGAGCCGATCCTTTCCATCTCCTGCAGATCACCTACGATGAACTTCTCGAGATTGTCCTCTCCGTTCATGTAGGATAGCACTGTCCATGACTCGGTGGCCCTGGTCAAAACCTCTTCCGACCCCGAAACGAATGTAGCATCCTGGGGTGATAATTGCGGAGTGGCAATCAATATGACCAGGATCGCTGCTGGCATCCATACCTTCCAGTTCACCTCTCTATATTCCTGGAGGGTGCCTAATATATTTATCCATACAATTGCTGGAATGAGTGGGTTGGATCATTCCTCCATACGGGTTTCCCCTTCTCGTGATCTGCTGATCAATATCACCACAGCTACAGCTATCATGACCAGAACCACAATTCCGCCCATCAGCATCCACTTCGGCAGTGTAAACTCTCCACTTTCTGGTTTCGAAGAGACATCGGTTGGATCGGTGTCGGCAAGGTATTCTTCCAGGTTGGTGGATCCATCCCCATCCAGATCTCCGAAGGCATCGGCAGGGTCCAATGGGTCCAGCCCATTTTTTAACTCCCATTCATCTGGCATCCCATCATTATCATCATCGGTATCGGCGTTGTTCCCGATACCGTCCCCATCCGTGTCCATCCACTCTGTTGGATCTGATGGGAACAGATCGGATATCCGATCACCGTAGCCATCCCCATCCAGGTCTTTCCATTCATTGGGATCATGAGGAAAATCATCGATGGAATCAACATATCCATCGCCATCGGTATCCGGTTCTCCCACCGTCATGAATTCCAGGGAATATATGGTCGTGAACAGTGTCCGACCATACAGGTCCTGAAGGCCACCATCAACTTCCAGGGAATATCGGGTATCGAAAGAAAGATCGACCGGAGCGATGGTGATCCATGTGTCGGACCTGCCGGAATCTGACCAATTTACCTCGGAACTGAATTCCATGGAAGCCTCGACCACCTGGACCCGGTCCAGGTCCAGTAGTTCGAAACTGAACGAAGAGATGTTCAGACCTATTCCCCATGAGATACTTATCTCACTATCGAGGGGAACCGATAGTGAATCTTGAACTGGATCGGTCGAAGGCTGTTCCAATGGTTGTTGCATCAGAGATATGTAATTCCAGGATATATCTCTCCAGACCATTAACGGACCAATGATCGAGGATGCTCCTTCTTTCACTGTCAGGGTGTGCAGTGTATCGAAGATCAATGGTGATCGCGAAATGATATTGACAGATGTTGAATTGGTCTCGTGGGCAATATCAAGAGGGATGAAGGCGGTACCATTTGACAGGGAGACATTAAGTGTTGAAATATCTGGTTCCATAGGGAATGAAAGAGTGAACTCCGCATCTTTCGGAATCGGCCCTTCCGAAGGCATTGGAGAGATGGATATACCCATATCCCTCTCAACCATTGTAATATTGAGCAGGACCTGCTGTCCATTGGGAATGCTCAAGGTATGGACAAAGTTTTCAAATCGCTCCCCCCTTGCAGTGAGGGTATATCCGGACCCGGCAGGGATATCTCCAAGGACATACGATCCGTTCACTCCCGATATTGTCTCATTAGCATATATCGGTCCGGAAAGAACGATGGATACACCCTCAACCGGGACCAGGGATCCTCCGTCCTCCATCATAACGGATCCAGATACGGAGGATCCTTCAGGAAGATGTTCCATCGAGATATCAAGCCTCCTGTCCTCCAATATATCCAGTTCATATTCCTTGTTCAGGTAACCTTCCTTCACAAAGGTAATGTGGAAATTCGGGCCCTTGTTGACCTGAACTGAATATCTCCCCAACTCATCTGTCAGGACAGATGGACCAGGTTCGAGTGTGACATTGACATCACCGAGCGGATTCATATCAAGGTCGGTGATCGTTCCGGAGATGTTCACCATTTCCATACTTGGTCCTTCAAGATCGAAAGGACCTAGAGAATTATGATCGAGCTCTGTTGTGCTGTTGATGTAGTAGGTCAAAGGTGAGGGTAAGAGTTCCATACCAGGGACGTCGGCCTCGAACCTGACATCACCCTTCAGGTAATTCGGCGTGGGGCTCGATCTTGTAAGATCGAACCTTTTTGAACCTGTATCAACATAGATATCATCGGGAGGAAGGTTGAAAACGGAACCATAATCGACGGAGAACTTGAAAGGTGTGGTCACATATCCCGAGAATGGTGACACCTGTGGGTTCTTCAGGGAAACGTTCACCCAGGGGAAGAACATCATATTCGTTTCTATCGTGGTCCATCCGTCCACTTCTGCAAAGAGGCGGTATCGATGGTTTCCAATTGGAAGGAATGTACTGAGATGGTAGGCTTTACCATCCTGATAGACCTGATCATCGATATCGGATCCGATCATTGAGTGATTTACCCCATCGATCTCGAGGAAAAGGTTCACAGGTGCTTCATTGTGTTTGAAGACCGTTGTGTAATTGAACTCCGTGGTGGTGTTCCCTTTCATGGGTGTAACTGTCCAGGCCTCAATATTTGGAGGGAACGGCCAGTCCTCCGTCCACATGGAGAAATTTCCTTCTTGATAATTATTCGTAAGATCCGAGTCACCCATATAGGCCGCCGATACATTGATCCTGAACTGTCCGGCAACCGCCATCGACCAGTTCTGGAATGAATAGAGCCTCCATTGACCTGGACCTATCTCGGTGAACTGGACGTTCAAAGCGGTAAATGCGGTCTCCCCGGTATTCCTGTTCTTTATCTTCATTGAGAGGAAGCCTGTCCCATTGGCCCACTCGGTCCCGATGTTGGTCACATTGACCTGTGCGTGGAGACCGAATTCGGTCTGATAGGACCCATCTTCCTCAGGAATGGTGATGTTGATGGATATGTCAACATTCCCATCCCTTGAGGGTAATCCGGTTACTGTTCGATCCTCTTCGAAGGCCAGGGCTCCGGCTGCTAGCACGAGCATAAGGAGGATGGATAGGAAACGTTGCATGGGTCAAAATCAAGGAGGTTGATATTTAACCTTTGCGTCAGATGAACCCCATGGTCCGTCCATCATTCCTCTGCGAACAATTTTGCAAGTTGGAGTATGGTCGAAACGGCCGCCTCCAGTGATACTGCAGGAATATACTCCCTCTTGGAATGAAAGTTCATTCCACCGGCAAAGATGTTGGGCGTCGGGAGGCCTTTGTATGATAACATGGCCCCATCCGTGCCTCCGCGGATCATCCTCTGCATGGGCTCAATACCGGCATTCTTTACAGCCTTCAGGGCATATTCAAGTGCTCTTGGTTCCTCATCGAGTTTGAACTTCATATTGCGATATGACTCCTTGATGTCAAGATCGATCGTTGCCTTAGGGTACCTCGACATCTGCAATTCCGCGATATTCTCCAGGATGTTGACCTTTTCCCCCATACCCTCCATTGTGAAATCCCTTATCAGGACCTTGAGTATGGATACTTCAACACCGCCTTCGATATGGTGCGGATGCAGGTATCCTATCGCTCCTTCCGTCATCTCCGGAGAGATCGTGGCAGGTATCATATCCACTATCTCGGTGATCACCCTGACCGAGTTCACCATCTTGTCCTTTGCATATCCGGGGTGGACATTCATTCCTTTTACCGTGAATGTGGCCGACATGGCATTGAAGGTCTCATCCTCCACCTCGCCCCGTTCACCTCCATCGATGGTATATGCAATATCCGCATCGAACTTTGATACATCGAAGAACTTGGTCCCATTCCCAACCTCTTCATCTGGAGTGAATCCCACCCGTATCCTCCCATGTTGAAGCGACCGGTCATCCACAAGGACCTTGAGGGCAGCCATGATCGCAGCAATACCGGCCTTGTCATCTGCTCCGAGCAGGGTTGTTCCATCGGAGGTGATTATCGAACCCCCGATATTCTCAAGCAAATGCTTGTTCTCCGAGACCTCGATGATAACTGACGGATCCCCCGGCAGGACCAGGTCGGTCCCATCATAGTTCTCATGTATGATCGGTTTGACATCTTTTCCGGAAACGTCTGGCGAGGTATCCACGTGGGCAATGAGGCCAAGGGTCGGCAGGTCATTCCCTTCCGGCAGGTTCGATGGGAGGGTTGCCATAACATATCCATGCTCATCCATCCCGGCATCTGCCAATCCGATCTCCTTCAGCTCCTCAACGAGCTGTCGAAGGAGGTCCTTCTGCCTTTCAGTTGAGGGATAATTATCCTCCACTCCCTCCTCCGATGTGGTCCATACTTTGACATATCTCAGGAACCTATCAACAACATCCGTCATCTTATCACCTTTATTGCTTTAGGGCGAACGTAGCATTTCAAGATAACTGTTGCCATGGATATTTTCACATACCCCCATCGACGATTTAAAACAGGTCCCCTCTGTTCGAGCGACATGGACATGTTGAAGCCGCTGTGCCCTGCCTGCCAATCCGACCTATCAACAGTCGCTCGTCTCAAGGACATGACCGGATATCAGCTGGTCTTCTGTTCCAATTGCGGTTTCACCGTTGGGGCTGTGAACTACTTCTAGTGATCGACCATGCTGGACAAGAATCAGATATCAAGGTATCCCTTTCTTAAAGAAGCAAAAGAAAGGGTCAGAGGAATGAACCTCACCCTCGATGATATGCTCTCTCCGGAGAACACCATCATCCAGGAGAGGGCGCTATCCCGAATAGAAGAGGCAGTGGATGGGAAGGACATCCAACCCGAGACCCGGGGAGTGGGAGAGGTGGAAACGGATCTACTGTCATATCCTGTGGCGAGGTTCATTGTTGCTTCTGTTGGCGATAAACACCTCATCAAATGGTTCTCCCATCATGAAGGTGAAAGAGCGAAGTTCTTCCTTCATAGGGAAGACATGGACACTGTAAAGGATATTGGAAGAGAGCTTGGACTTCCCGAAAATGAAGGACCTGCCGACATGAAGGCGAAGGAAGGGAAGAAGAGGTTTCCAGATGTGAAGAGATCCCTCCACAGGGAGAGGAGTGGGTCTGAGACTGGGACCATATGGATCTCATTCACGGATTTCCTCGTATCTCGAAAGAACATCAGCGGACCTGACTGGAACCTTGTCAATCAGAAACTGGTTGGAGGGTTGGTAGGGGTTGAAAGGAAGTCATATATCAGATTGATACAGGAAAGGGCAAAAGAGAAAGTGGAAGAAGGTCTGGACGGGCACCCACCGATCCCAAACAATATCAGATTGAAAGAGATGATAACCTCCTTGAAGCTGAAGGTAGAAGGAAGGAGGAAAAAATACTCTCCAACCGAACTTGGCAAGATGACAATTACCAGATTACCTCCCTGCATGAGGCAGATACTCGGGATGTCACAAGCAGGTGAGAATATTCCTCATCATGCCCGATTCGCACTGGTGACGTTCCTTAATGCCGTTGGAATGTCATCCGAGGAGATATTCAAGATCTTTACGACCGCACCGGATTTCAAGGAAGATATTGTCAGATATCAGGTGGAGCACATTACCGGGGGCTCTTCTGCGACCTCATATCATGCGCCGAGTTGTGATACCATGAAAAGTGGTGGCGTCTGTTTCAATCCCGACGGATTATGCGGAAAGGAATGGTTGAACACCCCCCTATATTATTACAAGATAAAGGGAAAGAAGAGATCTACATCTCAAGAAAACGCTTCATGACGAAAGCGTCGCTCTTATCATTGTAATAATTGGGGATCATTCCCGTAACCTTGAATCCCCTTTTCGAATAGAACTCAAATGCCATGTCATTCTTTGCCCTTACCTCGAGAACGATGGATGTCATCATACGATCCTTCGCATATTCTCTTGATGCATCCATCAAAGAAGAGCCCAATCCCATCCCGGATATCCTATCATCAACTGCCAGCATCACTATTCGTAATGTCCTGGCATCCAGGGGTATCCCTATGACAAAACCGATAACAGCATAACTGTCCTCCGCCACCAGAAAACATCCATTATGGTTCTCAAAGAAGAATCGAAAAAGATCCGTTGAATAATCCTCATTCAACCTTGAATCTGCCAACATCTTGACAGTGGACAGGTCCTTTGACTCTATCCTTCTTATCTTCACTCCTTCCGGCAACAATGAGGGGAGGAACGTTCCAATGTTGTTTAACATTATGGAGATGGTGTTCATTCGGGGGAGAATGAGAAGATAACCTCTTTGGCCCCTATCTCATCAACCTTTCCGACCATATCCTTTCTCATACAGACGGTCGTGATCCCCGCCAGGAAACCGCATGTGAGCGAATGATGCTTTGCCCTCTTGTATTTCAGTTCGATGGAGTCCTTTACCCTTATCCGGACGATGCTCTTCGATCCATTGAACTTGACAAGTTCAAGCTTCCCCCAACCGGTATTGGTGGAAAGGGC
Organism: Thermoplasmatales archaeon; assembly: GCA_030595715.1. Classification (GTDB taxonomy): domain Archaea; phylum Thermoplasmatota; class Penumbrarchaeia; order Penumbrarchaeales; family Penumbrarchaeaceae; genus Penumbrarchaeum. Next base: position 15,270 of record JAUVCN010000032.1, on the reverse strand, counting down.
CAATCCAAGATCGAACATCTTCCTGGATTCAAGATCACGTACCTCGTCATCGAACTCCTTCATCAGGCTATCGAACATATCCTTGGAACACTTCTTTCCCGTCCTGTATGCTTTTTCTTCTTTTCCCTTGGTAAGATCTTTGAGGATCGAAGAACTGACGACCATGAAGTTATCGGCACCCATTATAGTGACACGACCTGTTTGCGGTGATATCGCGGTCATCTTGTACATGTTCCTGTACTTGCCCAGTATATCCTTGGCGAGCTTGTAGAATTCACCTTCCATATCGAGGGCCATGGTATCTCTCCCTTATTTTCTGGCAACGACATCGATCATCGAATCGAACAGGTCCCAGGTGGAGAACTCCGGATGGACAGAGCAGGATATGGACTTTCCACGTCCATACTCCTTGTAGACGATGGCTCCCTTATCCTTCAATTGAGGTTCATCATCAGCATACCTGGCAACTACGACCTCTTTCGGGTTGTTCCCCTCATTTATCGAGGGATGCATGATATCGAGCTTCTTGTCATATGTGACAGCAGGACCCCTGAAATATAGGGATGAGAACTGATCTTGGCTGTAATCCCCCAGGACATTGCTGACGATCCTTCTGGCGCCCGGGTTATTCTTGTATTCAATAGGGTCCAGGTCCACGATGCCGGTCTTCGGGCCATATTTTGCATGAAAATCAAATATACCCAGGGGAGGTGATCCAATGAAGTAAGGTTTGATCGGGAGAGGGATCGACATCCTGTCCCCCATGATCGCAACGGATGCGCAAACCGCTATCAATCCGCCTCCGGTCTTGACATATTCCTGAATGGACCTGCGATAATTGAATCCTATCCTTCTCAAGAATGCAAGGAACTGGAAAAAACCGCCCTTGTTATGTGCCCTGAGTGGAAAAGCTCCAGGAAGGAAAAGGACATCATATTTCTCCAATACATCCAGGACCATATCCTTCGGACCTATCTTCTCGTATTTTACCCCGGTCTTCCGAAAGGCCTTTTCTTCATACCTTTCTCCGCTTGCTACATCATGATAAAGGGCGATCCGAGGATACATTTACATTCACCAAAGAGCTTTGAACCTACCATGGAAGGTCCACACTATATATAAAGATTATCTGGAAAATATAACAGGGACCTAATATATTAATTGTAGCAATATGGTATAATCATAGGGATAGATAACGATTTAATACCCTCTTCCCATCAGGGAGAGGTGCTTCCCATGTTCACATCAAGAATGCAAGGCATAGAGCTTTCTGGCCTCAGAAAGATGTTCGAACTCGCCACGGATGATTCTGTCAATCTGGGCCTGGGTGAACCTGATTTTCAACCCCCAATGGAAGCGATCAAGGCTGTGGAAGAGGCTATGAGAATGGGGTTCAACAAGTATGGACCCACAAATGGTATCGAACCACTCAGGGAAGCTATCTCCAGCAGATTGAGGAGATACTGGAAGAATGTGGGCCCGGAAAATATCGTTGTAACCAGCTCTGGCTCGGAGGCACTGTTCTCGTGCGCACTGACATTCATTGAACAGAATTCCAAGGTCCTTATCCCCGATCCTGGTTTCGTTCTCTACAAACCCCAAACCCAAATGATGGGCGCGAGTTGCAATGAATATGGACTCACAATGGAAAACCAGTTCAGGCCTGATATCGAGTCCCTGGAAAGAATGGTGAATGATGATACCCATGTGATGATCCTCAATTCACCCTCGAATCCCACAGGAGGCATGATCACAAAGCAGGATAGGGATGATATTGTGGACATTGCCAGGGAACATGATATGATATTGATCTCAGACGAGGTCTATGACACGATGATCTATTCCGGAGCGGTCCATCATTCTTTCCTCGGGGTGTATGAGAAAGCTGTAATAGCCAACTCATTTTCCAAGATATATGCCATGACCGGATGGAGAATGGGTTATCTGGCGGGACCTGATGACCTGATATCAAAATTGAAGCTGGCCCACTATCACATGGTAGCCTGTCCATCCACGCCCATGCAATATGGAGCACTGGCGGCACTCCGGAAATCTAACAAATACATCAAGAAGATGGTCGCAGAGTTCCAGGAAAGACGTGATCTTATCACGAAGAGGGTCAATTCGATCGATGGTTTCTCGGCATTCACTCCGCCGGGTACATTCTATTCTTTCCCCAATTTCGAACTGTATGATGGCAATGAACGTTTGAATGCATCGGACCTATCGATGGAGCTGGCCGGGAAGGGGCTGATCAGTTCTCCGGGAACAACATTCGGAAGTAATGGGGAATATCATCTGAGATTCTCCTTTGTCAATTCCAAGGACCAGATATCAAAGGGAATGGACATTCTTGAAGAAGTGTCCCGCAACTATACCAAATGAGATCGACAATGTCCATCAAGAATTCTTGACGGGTCCAATTATTAACCTATGGATCAAGGGATCTGATCTGGACTGTTTCCTATTGAAATACCACTTGATCAGGAATACTGCACCCATATTGTTTCGATGTAACGAAACATCTATTTGTGGCAACACTGGACTGCACCCTGATATCCAGGCATTATAGCTTCACCAGCCAGGATCCTTTCCTCGTTATCACCCAACCTTTCACCCAACTTCTCGATCTCCTCCGGCTCTCTGTAGAAACTTGTCATGAAACCGGCAATGTTCTTATTTGATCATGGAAATCGAAATGAAACTATGATATGATCCGGTCCAATTGAAGGAAGAGCTCCATGGGGATCATAACCACTCTTTTATCCCCGCTCTGGAATATTCCTTTTTCCGATCGTGTAACCATAATTCCAGTATCGATATTCTTTATTGTCATGTATTTTATCAGATTATGATGATCGGCGGGAGATATTGTTGACCTGTATTTCACCTCGATAGGGAAATCCTCTGTTATGAAATCCACCTCGGACCTCCCTCGACCACTGTAGAAACTCACTTCCAGACCAAATCCATTCGACAGCTTGTCAAGGACTGCAGTTTCTGCAACTGCACCCATTGAGGTGCTATCCCTGTCGATCTGACAGGCAATGCAAGGTGTCGGGGGATATACCTTTCTACCTTTTCTCAACCTGCTCGTGACAGATGAGCTCTTCAGGACCGTCTTGACCAGATATGCCCTTTCAAGATAGAAAAGATATTTTGAGATGGTATCCCTCGATACCCCGATCGTATCCTCAAGATTTGATGGAATGAATGTCATCGAAGGGTTTGATGATACCAGTTCCCATATTCTGAACAACGCGTTCTCATCTGATATCCCAAAGGATTTCGGCAGGTCTTCATATACGATCTTTTCAACTGTGCTGGAGATGATATACTTCCGAATGAAGTCATTGTCCTTGATACCAACCAGCTCGGGAAAACCCCCCCTGGTGAGGAATTCATCAAGGTAACCTCTGTCCTCCCATCGTATGAATGTCCTATTCGGCTCGCCGAGATCCATAACCGGCCCCGTTTCAGGGTCCATGTTATTTATGAATGAAACGAACTCGAGATACTGCAGTGGCGGCAGATAGATATCAAATAACCTGCCTGCGAGGCTCTCTTTGCCCTTTGTGATCTCGAGACTTGCAGATCCGGATAGAAGGAAACGTATCCCTTTGGAATCATGGTATTTTTTCACGATCCCAGACCAACCTTTGATCCTGGAGATCTCATCCAAAACGATCAGGGGCGCATCGAAAAGTTCCAGCGCACTGCGAATAACTGATTCAAGCCCCTCCTGATTCGAATATCTCTCCTCATCGAAAGAAAAATAGAATATGTCTCTTCTTTGCTCTCCCAGTGAGTTCAGCACCTGCTTTAACAATACGGTCTTTCCCACACGGCGTAAACCGACCACAGCAGTTATGCCCGACCTTTCTATTGCAGATACGACCTCCTTGAAAGCCATCCTCTTTGTTGTTGGAACATTATAGGTTCCTCCAGATAGGTTTGGATTGTAGAGTTTGATGTCATATTCATCTACTTTCATATGGGGCCATATAGGCCTGGTGATATTATAATGTGTCGTTAATGCTAACTCGTTAGCATATAATACACATTTATGCTAACCTATTTGCATAAAATACATAGAAAGTGGACCCCATCCTTCGACCAATACATTACGGTTCATTAAAGTTCCAGAAAATCCAGCCTAGCCCACTGATGATCTTCTCATAAAAATGTAGGTGGGCCTGGCCGATCATATTCAGATTCTTCCCATATCACGATGACAATTAATGGGTATGATTGTTTCCATTCGGATACAGTGACGGTTTGAATAAAGGGGGACTCAACCAGGTCCGTGAACGATCCTTAATCCCTTCGGGACCACACTGAATTCCAATCTGGATGAGTATCCACCTTCTCCATCTATATGATAGGGTAGTTCACGATCAACAGAAGTGATCCTCATTTCCTTGAATGTATGGTATCTGTTGCCCGGAAGGTCCACATGTTTGCCATCATATGCTTTCTTGATGTTCATGATCGATCTCATTTTACCGAGATACCCCGAAATTGAAAGGTCCAACAGGCCATCGTCCATGATCGCTCTCGGGGTTAATTTGTAACCACCTCCGCAAGTGGTCCCATTGCCGATCGTACAGAGACTTATCGTATGGGTCTCCTTCTTTCCCCCGTCCAAAGATACCTCGACCTCATATGGAGAGAATCCCAGTAGGACCTTGACAGCTCCGTATGTATATGTCAAGGCTGGACCTATCTTCCTGACCAGGTCTCGTTCTCTTGTAACCATGTGGTTTATCTCAGCATCTAGACCGAGACCGACAACGTTCAGAAAACGATCGTCATTCATCCTTCCAACGTCGATCAGGTGGACCGTTCCTTCAAGGATATCATTGATGCAACGATCCCGGTCATTATGCCCCGAGATGGATACAATATCATCATTCCCGGAACCTATCGGAATGATCCCAAGAGGTGTCTCTGACCCCACAAGCGCATTCACCGCTTCCATTATGGTTCCGTCCCCTCCGGCAACTGCAATGACATCGGAGCCAAGAGCGTCCCTGGAAAGATCGAAGCAATCTCCTTTTGACCTGGTCCTTTTCACCTCTAACCGGATCTTCCTTTCCAGCTGCATGGCCCTCGATCCGATCGATGAGATCAACTTTGACTCGTCAACCTTGAACCTGCCAACCCCGGCATTGGGATTGAAAATAACTGTGATGGTCCTCGTATCTACCATTGTGGTCCTCCATTGGAGGGATATTTCATTTCTCCTTTCCAAAGATCCGTCCTGTGTCCTTTTCTCTCAGGTAGATCTTTCTTCTGCCATCAACTTCCCTGACTATCTCTATGTTCTTGTATGCCCAGAATCCAAAAAAAGCAGCCACTGCGATCAATCCAAGCAGAAAAACGGGCCAGATAGGGAAGCTTCCACCATCTGACACATTCGGGCTGTCAGGTACATTGTCATCATCGTTCGGTTCATCATTATTGGCATTGGCTGATATGACGGTCACTATGAAACCGGCAGTGACCTCATCACTGCTAACCTGCCCCTCCAGAAGGATCTTTACGGTATATGCGGAGGATTGGCCAGGTGACGCTTCCTCCGGGATGGTCACATCGATCATGAAGGTCTGCCAGGCATTCACATCCACATCCACGTATACGGTCTGTCTGGGATGTGCCTCCCATTGTCCCTCACTGACACTGAGGGTCGCTGTCACCTCTCCGATAATGTCCCAGCCGTTCTTCTCATTGAGAACGAATGCACCCTCTATCGCAAGGGGTGTTTCCTCCTCATCCACAAGAGCGACCTCCCAATCAGACTCCAATTGAATAGTTGCAGAGATATCGGAAGGACCGGCTGATGAGAAATGGAGAGACGGGACCGAAAATATGATCAACGAGATCATTGCAATGCAAAGCATCCGAAAGTTGACCCTCATAAAGCTCCCTCTTACTCCAATGTCCTATGATTAAATGAAGTTTATGATTACTCCACAGTGACCGATTTCGCCAGATTCCTGGGTTTATCAATAGAGCAGTCTCTAAGATTGGCCGCATGGTAAGCCAGAAGCTGCAGTGTCACCGAGATCGGAATTGGTGAATAAAGTGCCCCGGGATCGGAATAGGTGAGTGTCCTGTCAGTGTATTTCATCACCTCGGTATCACCTTCGGGGACTATTGCCAGTACCGGCGCACCTCTGGCTGCGCATTCGCCAATGTTCCCGAGGATCTTGTCATATGTATGGTCATTGGATACTATTGCAACGACAGGGGTCTTCTCGGTCAATAATGCCAATGGTCCATGTTTCAATTCTCCAGCAGGATAACCCTCGCAATGGATATAGGATATCTCCTTCATCTTCAATGCACCCTCGAGCGCAGTGGGATAATTGATGTATCTACCGAGATAAAATGCATTATCAAAATCCTTGATCCATTTTGCCTGTTCCTCTACTTGAGAGGTGTCCCCCAGAATACCTGCCACTGCTCTGATGGTGTTCCTGAGACACATGGTAACGTCCTTGAGCTCTTCCCTTGATATCGAACCCATGTTGTAACCCATGTGAGAGGATAGGAGATACATCATCATCAGCTGGGATGTGAATGTCTTCGAGGCAGCGACCCCTATTTCGGGTCCAGACCGGAGATAGAGGGTCAGATCGGTCTCCCTTGTTATCGTGGAGCCCACTACATTGGTGATACTGACAGTTCTCGATCCTCTCTTCCGGGCCTCTCTAGCAGCCATAATGGTGTCCAGGGTCTCACCGCTCTGGGTTATGAAGAGCAATAAAGAGTCCTCTTTTGTAGTGTTTGCGAATCTGTATTCGGATGCCATTGACACCATGGTTGGCATACCGGTGAACCTTTCGAATAGATATTTTCCCACCATTCCTGCATGATATGAGGTACCGCAGGCAACTATCCTTGCCATTCTGGTCTGGACTAGATCCCTCGGAAGGTTTACCTCATCCGACCTCCAGCCCGAGAGTGATTGATGAAGGGACCTGGGTTGTTCGAAGATCTCCTTTATCATATAATGCTCGAATCCACCCTTCTCGGCATCTTCAACGGACCAATCGACCTTTGTCCAATCACGTTCCACCTTTTCACCATCAAGGGTCTGAACGGCGATACTGTTCTTCTTGATCAGGGCTATCTCGCCATCTTCCATATAGAAGAAATTGTTGGTGTACTTGAGCAGAGCCGTAACATCGGATGCCACGAAGGATTCGTTCACTCCCTTGCCAAGGACCATGGGGCTCTTCTCACGAGCTGAAACGATCATGTCCGGATGGTCCTTGTGAATGACAATGATCGCAAATGATCCTTCCAATCGCTTTGCAACCTCCCTGACCGCTTCGAAGAGATCTCCACCATTGCCGGAGTATTCATCCTCGATCAGATGGGGGATCACTTCAGAATCGGTCTGACTCTTGAATTCATGGCCTTTCTTTCTTAGTTCTTCCTTCAATGCAAGATGATTGTCGATTATCCCATTGTGAACAACTGCGATCGAGGATGATCCATCCACATGAGGATGGGCATTTATCTCGTTGGGTATGCCATGTGTTGCCCATCTTGTATGGGAGATCCCGGCCCTTGAACCTGAAGGCTTGATCTTGGACTCCAGTTCAGCGATATACCCCTTGGCCTTCTCAACGACGAGCGAATGACCCTCTTTGCCGCTTTTGGCCATGGCGACACCTGATGAATCGTAGCCGCGATATTCCAATTTCTTCAATGCGTCTACGAGGACACTGGAAGCTTCCTGAACGCCTATGTAACCTACTATGCCGCACATTGGTCCACCTCATATTGCATTGGTCCCATCGGGAAGGTTTTCCTTCAAGGCCCTCATGGAACCCACCTTGCATCCATTACCGAGGATCACACCGGTTGAAAGTACCACATGATGGGACACCTCACAATCCGCCCCCACTACTGCACCCAGTGTCTTTGATGTTGAATAGTTCTCCAACTTGATGTTGTATCCTCCCTTTTCAGTACTGAACTGATCCCCTATGGAGGAACCCTGGGCGATCACCGATTGATAGATCGAAGAATGTGCTCCGATCAGGATATCATCCATAACCAATGAGTTCTTGATCACGGAAAAAGGTCCTATCGCACAATTTTCTCCCACGGTCGTATTTGCTCCGATGTATGCAGATGGACCGATAACGGATCCTTCCCCTATTACTACGGGCCCTTCGATAACGGTATTGGATCTGATCCTGGCATTCTTTCCAATACTGACATCGCCCTTTATCACCACGCCGTCCTCTATCGTTCCATGAATCTCCTTTGGTGTACTGGAAAGGACGTGCTCGTTCAATATCAGCAGGTCCCATGGATATACCGCATCGAACCATCTTTCGGTGGAGATCGTTCTGATCGTCCTCCTTGACGCCTCCTCGCTGATGCAGGATGTCAGTGTGAGAGGTTCTCCCACACCGGCAGCTTCCAACCGTGAGAAGATGTCCATATCCATCAGATAAGTTCCCGTATTGATCAGTGTTGAACGTGAAGGATCCTGGAACTCCCAGAGGGCCAGGGCGAAGACGGAGGGCGTCCCGCTCGAGATCAGGTCCTCGGTCAATTTTGGTTTGTCCTTGATACTGGTCAGACGATCCGTTTTTACATTCACCACCCCATATTTGGAGGAGTTGGATATCCTGGTAACGAGAACACCCCATTCTCCTTTTGAGACCTTTGTCAGTTTTTCAAGGGATTGAGGATCGACCAGGGAATCACCCGGGACGACCAGGAATTGACCGTCCAGTTTTTCCCTGGCCTGAAAGAGGGCATGCGCTGTTCCCAGCTGGAATTTCTGTTTCACATACTCGATCTTTACCCCAAGCTGTTTTCCATCACCCAGGAAGTTCATCACCTTCTCCTTCTTGTATCCAACGACCACAATGATATCCCTGATATTACATTTCGATAGGGCTTCTATCACGTAGGATATGATGGGTTTGTTCCCCACAGGAAGCATTCCCTTGCCTGCATCTCCTGTAAGAGGTCGGAGCCTCCTTCCTTCACCAGCTGCCAGAACTACTGCTTTCATAATGAACACCATTCTATCCGATTCAAAGAGCATCATCGATGATCCTGTTTATCTCCTTTTCAACTTCGACCGTTACCTCTTTCTGTAGCTCCTTTGGAGCGGTTTTCAAGCCGAGGTGGACAGATGCCTTGGCGATCTTCATAGCTGCCAGGGTCTGCTTCAATTTGGCCTCGTAGTACTCTGCGAGAGCATTCTTCAGATCGGCCTTGAGCTCGGGGTTCTCATCAATGGTCCTTTTGACCTTTGCCTTGATCTCATCCTTGATCATATCCCTGGCAACTTCCATGATCAGGTCCTCCCCTCCGAGGACATCCTCTATGGAAGAATAGAACAACCGACCCAGTTTTATCTCATCGGACATATACATCCCTCAAGCGGAATGGAGGATGGGGCTAATTAAAACTATTGATATCAGGAGTCAATGGAACCCTGGACCATTCCAAATACCTTTGATCCGTTGATCCTGTCACCGATGCTGTCCATCAGAATACCCATCAATGGTCCGGTCCTGCCATCTTTGAAAAGACCGAGGAGGTCCACATGGCCCTTGACCAGGTCATCGATGGCCGATCTGGCCTGATCCTCATCAATAGGTGAAAGTCCCAATTCCTCTATCATCTCCGAAGGACCTCTGCCGGTCTTTGAAACTTCCATCAGAACCTTGGGAAGGGCCCTGATCGTGATCTTTCCCGTGGATGCCATTGCAATGGATTCGGCAACGGCCTCTACAGGAATGGAGTCAACATCGAGTCCTGATCGATCAAGATGTTTCAATCCCTCCATGACGAAAATTGCCGAAAAACGCTTCTCCGCTCCTTTTACCAATGCATGTTCATGGATCGGGAGCCAGCGAGAGACCACGAGCTTGTGTGCAACCGGTTCCGGGACACCTGCAGAGAGGAGGTCCTCTTTCTGCTCCCACCAGGGGACAGGGATCTGTTTGTTCACCCTATCGAGGATCTCCTTCGTGACAACTATCGGAGGCCTGTCGGTATCCGGATACATCCTGTCAGGTCCTGGTAGGATCCTTTCGAATGTTGTGATATCTGGTGTGAGAACCTGCCTTGTCTCGTTAGGGATGCCTTCGATCGCCTCCCGGGACCTGATATAGATCTCCTGGACACCATACTTCGTATCCTCTTTCGGACCTCCGATGAGGATATAGGCATCATCTTCTGAAGCACCGAGTCTCTTCCCTATCTCCTTCATATCATCCTCTGTTATTCCTCCAAAGGGTATATCGTCGGATGTGAACAGGTTTGGCATCCTGTCGAGGCAGCAGATCACACGGAGTCTGCCCGAAACTTCATCGGAGAAGGTCTGATCCCCATGTGTCGGATGTGAGAATAGCTCATTGAATCCGGGTATCAGGACCGCTTTGATGTCAAGGCCCTTATCGGTCGACACCGGTCCTTCGAACCAGCTATCGAATATTTCGATCTGCCTTCCATCGAAAAGGTCCGTTACATCCTGGCTCTTCATAGTCTTGAATTCCTCGATGTCCATGGAAGTCAGATCTAGTCCCCGATCCTGGAGAAGCGATCTGATCTTTAGAAGATTGTGCTGCCTGATAGCTTCACCTGCCGTGATCGGCGGTATCCAATCGATGAAGGGGACACCTTTGATCTCGACCCTCCTGCCCCCCTCGACCGAGACATTAACATCCTGGCGTGTAGCGCCCGGTCCCCTCCTAACGAGTTGGGTAGACCTCATAACCCACCCGAGGACCTCAGCGAGCTCACCTGCCTCTGTCGGGTTCTTTGCATTGGGTTCTGTGACCACCTCGATAAGTGGGATCGATAGTCTATCGGTCCTGAAAACGATCTCATGACCCTTGTCGCTCATCTCCCTGCAGGCATCCTCTTCCAACGAGATCTGTCTGATATCGATGTTCCTTCCATCCTTCCAGGGAACGAATCCACCCAGTGAGATTATCGCCGTTCTCTGGAAACCGGTGGGAATGGAACCATCCAGATATTGTTTCCTTGAAACATGGACCTCATCCACCAACGCACATTTCATCGCTTTTGCGATGATCATCGATATCTCGAGCGCCTTTTCGTCCATCTCGAATGGAGGAGTATCATCAAGCTCGTAAGAGCATGTGGTATCTCTGAAGAACTGATAAGTGATGTTCTTGCGGGTCTTGAACTCCATGAGTGCAGTCCCATCATATGTCCCCATCTCGGAAAGGGTGGGCCTCATGTGTCTGACGATCTCATAATGGGCTGGATCATTCCTATAAATGGGAGGGCAGCGGCAGAAGAGCTTTCGATCTGTTTGCAACTGCTGGTGTATCTCAAGTCCGCACTTGAAGCCAATCGCCTCGAATTCCTTGTCATCCATGAACGGTCCACCTCCGTGATGGGACTCCAACGACGGGGAAAATGATGTCCCTATAATAATATGATGGTCCAGATAAGAACAGATCATGAAAGAGGTCTTTTAACATGTGAGGTTGCTGTGGGCTGCCAACGAACATACGGCATATCCTACATATTTTGAACATCCCATAGATCAAGAAGTGATGTATGGTACGTTAAAAAGAGTGATAACAACGAAAAATATGCATAATACTTGGTAAATGCAAATGATATATTGTAAAAACCTTATTAGTACATAATGAAAATCAATATATACGGAATTTCACCATAATCACATCCCCTCGGTTATCGAGGGTTGATCAGCAACAGGGTGATAGTATGATTAAGAGAATCATTATGCCGATGGTACTAGTTGCGACCCTTCTCATGGCGTCCTTCATATTGATCGCACCAGCTCAGCTGGCGATCGATGACGGAGTCGTGGACGGTTCTCCAACAAGGGACAATCCACTTTACTTGTACACGGAAAGTTTGAATTGGTCATTTTCAAAACCGACCTTTTATGATGACACCGATCCGAACTACAGTGGACATACGGATCTGAAAGAGAATGACTGGGATGACATTGCGATGGTCATCGTACTCCAGGACAAACACAAGGTGACCGTCAAGGAGAACAATGACCCGAGTGGTGCGAATGTGGATTGTGCTGACATCTATCAGACACTTTTCGTCCCTCTCGATGGGAAGCAGGTGGATGCAGATACAGATCAAACGATCCTTGTCGAGGACTTCACGGCTACCTGGTGCACCTATTGCACAGGTGTCGTGGGTGCAATGAACAGACTTGACATGGATGAGAACTGGTTCCCCGAGAAGTATATCGGGATCGAATGGCACAGCGGTGGTGGAACCTACGGAACCGGAACAGCCCTATCCACTGCAACAGCTAGGAGGAGCGAATACAACCTCGGAGGTGGAATACCGAGATATGTTATCGATGGTATGGTCCCATATGTAGGCGGATCTTCAAGTCCGAACGTCACCGCGATCGACAACAGGATCAGGGGTGACATCAACACAAGAGGAGCTGCCGATTCCCCCGTCACCATCAGCGCAGTAGGCGGACATTCAACAACCCAAGCATGGGTTGATTTCGATATCGAGATCGTAGATGCAAACTTCGACAATGCACTTGTTGAGGCATATGTCTTCATGGTCCAGGATGCATATCCAAGAAGGCACGGGTCGAACAGTAACGCATATCTTGGATGGATCGGGCAGGCATCCCAGAGTCAGAGGATCTTCCAGGTTCCATCGAACGACCCCATCATATCAGACATCACACCTGCCGAGGATTCGATTCTCGCCGGAGAGGTCGAGATAGGTTTCAACGTCACAGATCCGGATGCTGATGATTCAAAGATCACCAATACCGTCCATGTAGCGGAGAAGGGCACAACCAATTGGAGTCCGATCCCTCTATCAAGCGGTAGCTTCATGTGGAACACCGCACAAAAAGCGGGTTCCAATTATGTGTATCCGGATGGTGAGTACGAGATCAAGATCCATGCAGAGGATTACTGGATGGACATATCGGAAGAGATCATCGATGTGATCATCAGGAACCCCGACCCACCACTGGTCAATCTGAAGGAAGAGGACATGCAGGAGCAGATCGACCTGGAGAATACCGTCAGGGGAGATTTCGACATCATATGGAACATGCGTGATGATGAGGATGATACCGGTCTCATGATCGATATATTCTACAAGTCCGATTCCGTGATCGAGTGGACACCGTTGGTCGAGGACCTGGTGGATGTGACCGAATATACCTGGAGCACCCTGGTACCGAGGGTCACAGATGAGGAAGGATACAAACTGAAGGTAGTGATAACCGATACAGATGAAATGACAGCAGAAGTGGAGACCTCCTTCAGGTTCGAGATCAACAACCCGGACCCACCGGTCATCACAATGCAGTATCCACCCGAGGGCAGGGAACTATCCGGCCTGGGAGCGATCAGATGGACCGCATTCGATGATGAGGATTCGCAACAGATGCTAAAAGCGGATATTTCCATCTCATCCGATGGTGGTGTATCATTCATCAATATCGGTCTTGACAAACCAAACTCCGGAACATTCTCCTTCGATACTACAACATATTCAGATGGGGACAATTATGTCGGCAGGGTCAAGATCAAGGACACGGAAGGATACTTTGCTGTTGCAGAGACACCTGTGTTCTCCATTTACAACAACGATCAACCCGAAGTTGATTTCCTCTCACCCGCCCAGGAAGACACGGTATCAGGTGAAATTGAGATCACATGGACTGCTGACGACCAGGAGGATGAGGATGAGGAACTAACATACGACCTCTTCTACATGTTCGAGTCCGATACATTCTGGAAGACGCTTACCGTAGGTGAACCCAACACCGGATCATACCTGTGGGACACTGCAGAGCTATCCGAGGGGGATGGCATTTACACCATCAAGATCCTTGTGAAAGATACCAGAGGATTGGAATCTGACACCATAACAAGGTTCTTCACCGTCTACAACCCCGATGCACCGGTGATCACAAACCCGACCGGACCTACAAGCTCGGTAGAACAGACCACAACGATATCATGGATGGTCTATGATCCAGATCCTTTCGAGACCGATCAATTGAAGGTCTGGATCTACTACAGGACCGGGGATTCCGATTTCAGCGCGGTTCCGGATGCACAGGGCATCGTCAATACCAATCAGCATGCAATTGACGTCAGTGAATGGGCGGATGGCACATACCAGATAAAGCTGATCATCTCAGATTGCCAGCCTGGAGCGAACAACAAGACATCCAAGTATCTGTTCATGGGGATCATCGTTGATAACAATGACCCGCCAGTTGTCGCTTTCACAAGCGTACCCGACCCGCTCGCCAACAATACCGGAGATCTTGCCCTTTCATGGGAAGGATCGGATCCTGAAGACAAGGGAGAGACCTATGCTCTCTACTACAGGGTAGCAGGTAACGATGGATGGATACCCATATCGGGAGCATTGAAACTCATGACAACATCCTTCATCTGGAACACCTCCGACCTGGATACTGGTGATTACGAGTTGAAGATAGAGATCACCGATGGATCGAAGCAGAAACTCACATCAGAGGTCATCGCGCCCGTCTTCTCGGTCTATGTTCCAGTTGAGGAACAGCCAGATGCCGATGATGATCCATTGGTCATCGATCCACAGGGTGATGATGACAATGGTTCCAACCTACCACTGCTCTTGCTGATCCTTGCTATCGGTATGATCCTCTTCCTTGTGATGATCGTCGCAGGCGTTCTTGTGATGAAGAAGAAGAACGCGGCACAGCAGATCCCACCACCGGGTGGTTTCCCACCGGGTGGCCCCGCTATGATGGGCGCACCTCAACAGCCCGGCCTCCCGGGTCAGGTTCAGACAGGAGCGCTTCCAGCTCAGACACAACCACAGCTTCCAGCAGCAGCACCGGAAGCTCCTGCTCAGGCCCCTTCGATGCCACCGCAGGAGCCTGCCAAAGCAACGCCACCAGCTCAGTGAATTTATTGAGTTGCTGGAATCTATCGGGAGGTCTTCGGACCTCCCTTTTTTTTAATTTTCTTGACTTTGGTTTTCATGATTAGAATATTATTGATGTAAAAAACCAAAGCGCGCACACCAGTATGATCTTATTGACGGTCTGGTGTTGCCGCGTCTCGAACTCACGTGGACGAAATCCAATTGACTTGATCTTGAAATTGCTGAGCGATTTATAGCTGTTATGGAATTTCAAGACACGCACAATGGTGGTATATTATTGACGAACCATTGCTGCTGTGGGTTGAAATTGCGGATACTATTGGTATTGACGGG
>JAUVCN010000013.1 GCA_030595715.1 Thermoplasmatales archaeon | reverse complement strand
AAAGAGGAGACACCTTCTG
Organism: Thermoplasmatales archaeon; assembly: GCA_030595715.1. Classification (GTDB taxonomy): domain Archaea; phylum Thermoplasmatota; class Penumbrarchaeia; order Penumbrarchaeales; family Penumbrarchaeaceae; genus Penumbrarchaeum. Next base: position 38,212 of record JAUVCN010000013.1, on the reverse strand, counting down.
AACGACCAATTCGGTCCTGCCCTCGATCAATGACAGGAGGACCTCACTGGCATGTTCCATGTCCAGTCTCTCATGCATGATCTTCCTTGTGGCCTCTTCCATGATGAGGGTGTCCTTCCATCGGGACATCAATCTCTTCAGGGGGAATTTCTTCGGATCGATGTCACCTTTCAGCACGCCGAACTTCTTTGCAACATGCAGCATCTGCCATCGAAGCAGTGGAGAGTTCTTCAACAGGACCGGAACCATGTAACCCATATCGTCCGTGGGTGCATGGGAGAAGGCCCATTCGATATCACTGGCCCTTAGTCGGAGATCCCCCATCAGAAGGATCCTGTACGGGTCATAATCGACCACAACATTACCGCCATGCTTGGCTGATAGAAGTGCGGCTATCACCCGGCCTATGGTCTCGTTGACCCTGGTCCCGCCGCAGTTCCCGATAACGATCCCCTCCTGACCGATCTCGATGGTGATGGTATCCGAATCTGGAGTTACGAAATCTTCTTCCACCTGTTCGGAGAATATCTTGACAACAGCTTCAATAGCATCCTCGCTTAATGGCAGGTCCGATATGATATCCTTGACTTCCTCTCCTCTTTCAATAGCTCCGACGATCAATTTCCTGAACTTTCCGACCTCCCTGCCAACCTCCCATGGAACGGGAATGTCAGATCCACTCCAGGCCGGGACCGGGCCAAGCTCTGTGATAGGCTCAACAGTGATCTCATCATCCCCGATATCCACGACCCTCCAGGGCTGGCCTCTGACTATGAACTTGGCGAACGGTTCCAGGTTTGACAGGACGAAATCCATGTCCAGTGATCCGATCACCTTCCTTGTGGACAGGTCCCTTATCAACATCACCCTCTCATCGGGTATCATCGAGATATTTTCGTAGAAATATTCCCTGGACCTTCGACCTCCCTTTACAATTCCGGTCTCCTTCTCGTAGTAGATGAGCCTTGATGAATGTAGATAGCCGATCACTTCCTCGAGTGTCTCTCTTGTCATGTCCGAGAATGTATACGATCTTCTTACCATTTCGAGGAACTCGTCGATATGATATTCCTTGTCTGCGGAGGCCATGGAAAGGGCCTGGTTCGCCAGAACGGAAAGTATGCCCTTCCTGGCCTTTCCTGCCTCAAGTTTTCCTCCGATTGCGAGATGTGCGATCACTCCCGCCTCCAGGATATCATCGGGCTCCGTTGCAAGTACAACACATCTCGAGATGTCCCCTATCCTGTGGCCGGCTCTCCCTGCCCTTTGAAGCAGTCTCGACACTTCTTTGGGTGATTTGAACTGTATGACAAGGTCCACGACCCCTATGTCCATTCCAAGTTCCATGGAGGAGGTGCAGACCATCAATTTCATCTGCCCATCCTTGAACTCGGTCTCCATCTCCATTCTGGCTTCCCTGGACAGGGATCCATGATGTATGCCTACTTTCAGTTCGGGATCGTAAGCCCTCAATCTAGTTGTCAGCGCTTCTGCAAGGTCCCGGGAATTCACGAATACAAGTGCCGATCTCACATCTTCCGAAAGCTCTCTGATCCTTCGAACGACCCCGGCCACCTTGGTAGAACATCCGAGGGTCCTGGCCCATTCGATATCATCAAGTGATGTCAGAGGGGAGTCAACTGTGAAAGAATACTCCTTTTCCTCCCTTCCCATGATGATCTCGGGGCTTCTACATGGGCCGGATAGATATCTGGCCACATCTTTCGGATCCTCAACGGTGGCGGATAGGCCAACTCTCTGAACATCAATTCCCGTGATCCGATCTAGCCTTGATAGGGCGACATCCAGTTGAGCCCCCCTCTCGCCCCCGTACAATTCATGTATCTCATCCAGTATGATGTATCTGACATTTGCAAGTCCCTTTCTCAGCCTCGAGCCTGTGAACATTATCTGCAGTGTTTCCGGTGTGGTCACAAGTACATCAGGTGGTTTCCTGGATTGTTTATTCCTCTCTGACTGTGTTGTATCCGAATGTCTGACCCCTATGGTGAGGTCAAGGTCTTCACACCAGTATTTCATCCTCTCGAGGATGTCCCTGTTCAGGGCCCTCAACGGGGCAATATAGAGAAGTCTGATCCCTTTTGCCGAACCTTCTTCATGAAGCTTTTGCAAAAGTGGAGCGAACGTTGCCTCGGTCTTGCCATGTCCGGTCGGAGCTATCAGCAGAACATCCTTTCCACTCATTACCGGGCCGAAAGCCAATTTCTGTGGATCCGTGGCCTTTTTGATCCCCTTTCTTTTCATGTGGCGGGCGACGTTCTTCGAAAGGTTTTCTAGCCCTTCGATATGTTCTATGTCGCTACTTTTCTCATCATTTGATGCCAATGGTTCACTCCGGAGCTCGGAAGGACTGAAAACCCTTAATATTTATCCTTACCTTCGGCAAATGATGCCAAGGAGGATAAGGGTCCTTGACCGGGTAACGGTCAACAAGATCGCCGCCGGGGAGGTAGTGGGTTCTCCCTCAAGTGTGATCAAGGAGCTCGTGGAGAATTCCATTGATGCATCAGCAACATCGATCACGATCTATTTCGACAAGGGTGGGATAGGTCGGATCACCGTGATAGATGACGGAGACGGAATGTCAAGAGAGGATGCGGAGGTGGCATTCATAAGGCACTCCACATCCAAGATATCCACGATCGAGGACCTGAACAAGCTATCGACACTGGGTTTCAGGGGCGAGGCTCTCGCATCCATTTCCGCAGTTGCCAATGTGGAGCTACTGACAAGGGAGAAGGGATCGCCTGAGGAGAATGGAACCAGGATAGTCGTATCCGCGGGAAGGATCCTGACGATGGAAGATGCTGGCTGTCCCGAAGGCACCCGGATAACCGTCACCGATCTCTTCGAGAACGTTCCTGCCAGGAAGAAGTTCCTCAGGTCGGTACAGGCCGAAAAGGCCGCCTGCATGGATATCTTCCAGAGATTGATGCTGGTGAATCCACATACTGGTTTCAAGATGTTCATCGATGGAGATGATAGGCTTTCGGGCATATCATCGGATGACACCCGGCATCGGGCCGCCGAGGTCCTTGGCGTGAAAACCGCCAAGGGAATGATTCAGCTCGAATCCGGGGATGTATCTGGAATGAGAATGACCGGATTGATATCACTTCCATGGGAGACAAGGTCCAATTCCGGAGGTATCACCATATCCGTCGGGGGAAGGGTGGTGAAGGACCGATCCATGGTGGAGGCGATCAGAAGGGGTTACGGCAGCAGGTTGATGAAAGGCAGATTCCCTCTTGCCGTGATCTTCGTTGAAATGGACGGCAAGGATGTGGATGCCAATGTCCATCCAACGAAGGATATTGTGAAGTTCAGCAACGAGGGTGCGGTCCTCAACTCGCTGGAATCCATGGTCTCGAGAACCCTCTTCTCCGGAAAAGGGAGAAAGCTGAGGAGACCCACACCTGCAGCAGAGACTCCGGAAGATAATATGGGATCGGGTATCTACCTGATGTCAAAAGAGGATAGAACGCCCATTGACAGGTCTCCCAGGCAGGTTCCTCTGATGGAAGATGAGGTAAGACCACAGGACACCACTCCCGGACCCTGGAACGAGGTCCCTTCCATCGAGGGAATGGACAAATTATCCCCTGGTCTTCCTACCGGACCGGGCAGGAAGAGGATAAGGATCATCGGGCAGCTTGATCGGTCCTACATCCTGTGCGAGATCGGGGCTGACCTTCTGCTGATCGATCAACATGCAGCCCATGAGCGGATCAGATTGGAGATGCTCAAGAAGAAACACTGGAACGATAAGGTGATCGTTCAGGAACTACTGGAACCGGTCCAGATCGAACTGGATGGTTTCTCTTCCGAGAACCTGAGAAGGATGGATCAGGACCTGAAGGACCTGGGGTTCAAATTCGAGACCTTTGGAACGGATATGATAACGGTCAGGGGACTTCCAAGGTTCCTTGGAAGGACAGAGGGACATGAGGTCCTCAGGGACATGATCACCGGAAATGAGCATCATGAGGGATGTTCATATCCCGATGAATCGTTCCGGGTCGAACTGCCGATCAAGGAGCGACTCATTGCGTTGACGGCATGCAGAGGGGCTATCAAAGCTCATGAGGGTCTATCCCTCAAGGAGATGGAGGACCTGATCGAGGACCTGCTCAAATGTGAGATCCCACTCCATTGCGCGCATGGCAGGCCAACCATGGTCAGGCTTCCATTGAAGGTTCTCGAGAAGTGGTTTAAAAGGGTTCTTTGAACCGCGTTCGAACATGTTAATCCCAAACCATATGTAAGTGCAAGTGCCATGCACTCCCATGGGGAAGTCATATTCCGACAAGGTGAAAAGCAGATCGAACAAGCATAAGGCCAGTAATTATGATCGTCCGAAGAGAAAGAACAGGTCTGTTGAGAAGCCTCCATTCCCATTTGCTCCGGTGATCGTCATCGGGATCATTCTGACCCTCATAGCCGTCAGTGTGGTGATGTATGCCAATAGACCGGACAGCAATGACAACATCATCATAAATGACAATGATAACAACAACGATACACCAACAGGCTCCGGTACAGGGTCGATAATTCTCGATACCACCGATGGTGGTAAGATATTCCTGGACCAATACAAAGGAAAGGTCATCGTTTTGGACCTGTTCGCAACATGGTGCGGTCCCTGCAAGACCCAGATGGAGGAGCTGGATATTCTGAAAACAAGGTTCTCTTTCGGGGAGATGGTAATACTCTCGGTCGGGGTCGATCTCTCGGAATCGATGGGATTGATAACAGAGTTCAAGAGGGATGAGGGGGCAACCTGGACATTCGCCAGGTCCAGTCCAGAATTCAACTCCGCTTTCCCATCTTCATCGATTCCGACCTTGTATATCCTTGATAAGGATGGCAACATGGGAAAGACCCATGTTGGTGTGACCGGCGCAAGTATCCTCGAGAGCGACATCAGGTCGCTCCTTTGAAAACTGTTAATAATCCAGCATGCAATGGTCGGTGGAGGACCATGACCGAACCGACGAAGGGACCTTTGATGGTCTGCATAGGTGGCAATTCCTGCAGGATCGGTTCTTCATTCGGGCCGAGAGGTTCGAATATCCTTTTCCTGGATACCGATAGAAGGTCGGTCTCCGATGAGATGGACCTGTCACTCCTGGTAGGGGAAGATGTTGTTGCAGGGGAGGGTTCCGGTGGCAATTTGAACCTTGCCAGAGCTTGTTTCAAGAAGCAGATGGAGGATATTGCCCCGATCGTTCTGGGAAGACCTCTTGTAATGATACTTGCAGATATCGAGGGGGCCACTTCCATCGCGGGAGCGGTCGAGATCAATTCCCTTCTTGTCAAGGTCGGCCTACCATCCCTGATCGTTCTGATCATCGAAGAGGGTTTAAGAAAAGCCACCCAGAGGTCCCGGGATATGGCCCGGGTCCTTGTCAACGGCCCTCTGAGTCCCGGTGTCAAGGTCACCTTGACCGGCGAGGACCCGGAAACATCGGAGAATGGACAGCTCTCTCATCAGGAACTGATGGATTCACTGCAAATGATAAATAGAGCCGTTTCCCGGTCGGCCATCGTTCAATTGCCCCCAATGTCCTGGAACCTCTTGAAGGAGAGTGGTTCATCATTCGATCTATCGATACTGGAATTCATGAAGGATGGACAACCACCCCGTGTACTTGATCGGATCCATACTCCATCTTCAATTGTGATCGAGGTCGATAGAACAGCTACTACCACCGAGGTAAATGAACTGCTTGCATCTGCAACCGGTGGATCGGAGGGTGTCAACATAGGTATCACGGAAGGACCCGAAGGAACGACCTCTTGGAGATTGGTCATGATATCCCCTTTCATTCAGGATGTTCAGACTGGATCCGACCGATCAGGGGCCGGGACCATACGGTCGTTCGATGAGATGATGAGATCCATTGACATGGAGGACATCACCCCCGACACATCGCTCTGACCTGTCAATGATTTATACAAGGAACCCGATGCTTGGACATGCGAGGATCGGGTGCTTCAACCCGCGGTCTATCAGACCTACCCATGCAATTATTGATCGGAGCCTGTATGATGTCACTGGCGGTCCCTATCTTCTTTTCCGCATATGGGGACCTGTCGGAGGACCTGACCGAAGGTGTGGTAACAAGATCGATAGAACGAATGATATCGGCCATGGAGGATGTCCTATCGGGAGATATCGGAAGCGTATCCTACGTGGATATCGATCTCGACGGGTTTGGATCATGCAGCATGGATGAATTGAACATTGGAGGGTCTCTGTCCGAAGGTGTCGGTCGATATCTGATCCAGTACTCCCTGACAACAGGATCCACCGGAAAATTCGCCCTTGACCCTCCATTTCCGATCACATCGGAAGATGGGTCCGGATTGACGATCGGAGGAGGATCATATCGAATACGGATCAAAAGGTCAATGGATGATGGACAGGACCACCTTGTTGTATCATTGGCCGAATGAGATCACGATTCCGGGAATTTTAGCAATTCTCCGTCGGATGATGTCAGTACCTTGAACTCAACGATATCGATCACCCAGTGATCATGGAAGTAACTGTCATAGATGCATTTTCCTTTGAGAGATATCAGATCATCCACATGAATGGCCGATCCATCGATAAGCTTCTCATATTCCTCTTTGGTGACTTTGATCCAGAGTTTTCGGGTATCCCTTTTCTCATCGGATCCTTCCGGTGTTACAATGGTATCGTATACAAGTATCTTGAGATGCTCATGCTTCTTCCTGTTCACAGGTTTGTAGGACGAGATCTTCCCCTCTACATCGATGATCTTCTTCTCAAGACCACCATACATCTTTTCGATGTTCTCCTTCCAGAGGTCATTGAACTGGATGAAGGGTGAATCTATCTTGTCCCAACCTTCAACCTTTCCGGAGCAGACCTTCATGAGGTCCTCGAACCTGAATTTCTTCTTTCCATGGGGACATTTTGTCCTTGGTCCACGGCATCTATTATCCCAGAGGATCTTTTTCAGTGTCCGGATCTTCTCCTTGTCCACTTTTTTATTGTAGGCATGTTTGATGATCTCCCCGTCATCGACCGCCCCTTCTTTCAAGGCTTCCCTGACCAGGTCCAGATATTCGGATACATTTCCCCACCTCTCCTCGAAGGTCTTTGAATCATCCACTTCCTCATGTTCCCGATCATATGTTGAAGGTGAGGTTTCCCTTGTTGGTCCGGATCTGTAGTTGTTTCGTGATGTGTGTCCTCTTTGTTGTTGATCCCTGTGGTCCCTTCTTTCATATCGGTCACCTTCGGATCTGGCTCCTTTTTCATCACGATTGTAATGTCCTTCCCTGAATTCCTTTGGGCTTCTGACGTTCCAGCCTCTTCTCAGTTTATGGTCTTCTCCGTATCTCGGTGGTGGTCCCGTGGGTTCCTTTGCCTCTTTGGGGATGTCCTTCTCCTCGATCAACCCGAGTTCCAACAGAAGACGGAGCCTGAACTTCTCCAGATATTCTTCATCCATATGGGAGAGCTGATATGTATCTCCATTCTTGGAGGTTTTGTAGATCACTTTTCCCCCTTTCATCTGAAACTCCGCATTGAGGTCGCGAATCGATGCCTTCATGGCATTCTTTTGCAATATCTCTGCGGATATCTTGAAATTGTTCTTATCCATCCAAAAGTCTCCGGGGGGAAAGCTAGCTTGGTTTACATCAACGTGATATAAAACTCTTTTTATAGCCTCTCCATCTGAACCAGGCTCGGATCGTTGATTTGGCTTTTATTGATGATCCATCTTCTGGATCAGGTTCCTTCACGATCAAAACAATGGAAGCTGGCCGTTGATCACAAAGGGATCGGATCCTGGATATCGGGAAACATCACATCAAAAATCGTTGCGGTCTCGTGATAAGGTCATTCATCGACATTTATGATGAACTTCTTCATTCTTTCATATTCTTCCCTTGATATCTCACCCTTCTCCAATCTATCTGCAAGGGCCATAATGGCTTTCAGGACCTTGTTTTCTTCATCCGACCCTGCGGAAGGTATGTTTTCCGGATCAATATTGACCACTTCTTCGTATCCGGTCCGATCCGGCCTTCCCTCCCTTATCGAAGGCCCATGGATGTTCCCGTATGTCCTCACCTTCCGTCTTCCGTTCACCTCGATCATTTCCCCACCACCCCATCTGAAAGTTGAATCCGTCTTTGACGGACCTGCTATCGAGGACCCCATCATCCATTTGATGCTATGTGTCCCATCCCCATGATCCATGCCCATTTCAACAATGTCTGGTATGCCGTCACCGTCAACATCCTTCATAAGGTCCCTTGCATTCATGTGAGGTCCTGATCCTCTCTTCATGTGGATGGTCCATGTCTTGCTCGACCCGCTGCTTTTCTGTATTCTCCATGAGATGATGATCAGTACAAATAGGGTGATGAAGAAGAACATTACAAGAGGCAAGATAATACCCAAGGGGAGAGCGCTCATGACATTTTCACCTCCATGCGTCCGAAGCCACCTCCACCCGGGGTTTCGATCCTGATAAGATCCCCCTCATCAACCTCCATCGAACCGCATCCATCAAGAGGGATGTGTGTGCCATCCTTCCTGATGATAGTGTTCCTTCCCAGTGCCCCTGGACCACCACCACAGATGCCCAGAGGTGGGACCTTGCGGTGCTCCGAGATGATCGAAACCGTCATCGGTTCATTGAACCTGATGATCCTTCTGACACCATTACCACCCGTAAACCTGCCTCTACCACCGGAGCCTTTCATGATGGAGAACTCCTCCAGGACAACGGGGTACCTGTGTTCAAGAACCTCGGGGTCCGTGATCCTGGTATTGGTCATATGGGAATGGACGGCATCAGTTCCATCGAAACCATCACCCGCTCCTGTCCCCCCGCATATTGTTTCGTAATACTGGTATCGTTCATTACCGAATGTGAGATTGTTCATTGTACCCTGCGAACCTCCAAGTGTTCCAAGGGCGGAGAAAAGAGCATCTGCAATGAACATTGATGTCTCAACGTTCCCGGCAGCCACTGCTGCCGGTGGAAGTGGATCGAGCATCGACCCTTTCTTGATCCTTATATCGATCGGTTCAAGGCATCCCTTGTTCAGTGGAATATCATTCTTGACAAGGGTCCTGAATACGAAGAGAACAGCAGCAGTGCAAACGGCACTGGGTGCATTGAAGTTCGAATCAAGTTGGTCCGAGGATCCTGTCAGGTCGACGATCACGGACCTGCCCTCTTTATCAATGATGATATCGACAGATATCTTCCCTCCCAGGTCCATTATCAAATTTGATGAGCCGCTGTGAAGTTTGCTTATCACGTTCCTGACAGATTCTTCCGCATTCTTCTGGACATGGAGCATGTAGGACCTCACCATGTCCAATGAGTATCTTTCCACCATTTTCATCAATTCTTTTTGCCCTTTCTCGTTGGCAGCTATCTGGGCTTTCAGGTCCGATATGTTCCTGTCAGGGTTTCTTGCAGGATATTTGCCGGATGTGAGCCAATCGCGGACCCGTTCTTCCATGAAGACACCGGAACTCACGATCCTGAAACCCGATGAGAGAACCCCTTCTTCGTCGATCGTCCTTGAATCGGGTGGCATCGATCCCGGGGTCTTTCCTCCGATGTCAGCATGATGCCCTCTCGAAGCAACGAAGAAGAGTGGCTTTTTCGTATCATCACCGAAAACGGGAGTGATCAGGGTGACATCCGGAAGGTGTGTTCCACCGTGGTAAGGGGAGTTGATCAGGTATGTGTCACCCGGTTCGATCATTTCCTTCTTATCATCAAGCCATCTTCTGACCGAATCTGACATCGAACCGAGGTGGACCGGTATATGAGGTGCATTTGCCACAAGGCCTCCCCCTCCATCAAATAGAGCGCAGGAGAAATCCAGTCTCTCCTTGATGTTCACGGAATATGATGTGTTGCGCAGAGAGTAACCCATTTGCTCCGCGATCGACATGAACAGTCTATTGAATATCTCGAGCATGACCGGGTCCACGTCTGTTCTCACTGCTATTTCTCTATCTTGCGATCCCGCTCTTTCCATGATCAGGTCGGATGACCCGCTGATCGATGCCTTCCATCCGGGTTCGACAATATTGGTTCCGGTCCCTTCAGTGATCACGGCAGGTCCGTTCATTATCGATCCCGGTCTCAATCGGTCTCTTTGATACAGGGGAACTTCAGTCCATTCATTATTGAAATTCAGATATACCCTTCCATGGGCCTCTACTTGATGTTCCAACATTTCTTCCTTTCTGGAAGGTGTAGGTATCCCGCCTCCGATACCTTCAACCTCGATGGTCTCGATAACAAGGTCTTTTCCTCGCATAATGAAAGAGAACCTCTCCATATGCTCCTTCTCGTAGGCCTCTGTGGTCCCATCGAGCCCACTGTATTCGATGGGTATCGGAGTATCGGTTCCGCTGTATTTCAGGTGGATCCTTGTCTTGATATCGATATCATCTTCCTCGATTTTCTGCTCTTTCAGTTCCTTTTCGATCCTTGAACCAAGTTCCGAGATAAGTTCTTCGATCAATGGTATGGATCCGGCGTCGAAGGTTCTCTCGATCGTCCTCTCTTTGATAACCGAGATCTTTGCAAGTCCCATTCCATATGCCGAGAGGACACCTGCAAGAGGATGGATGAGAACCTTTTTAATTCCAAGGGAATCAGCGACACCGCAGACATGCTGGCCTCCGGCACCACCGAAACATGCGAGGATATGATCGGACACGTCATATCCCCTCATGGTAGAGATCGTCTTTATCGCCTGTGCCATGTTCTCGATGGCGACCTGAAGAAAGCCATGGGCGACCTCCTCCGGTGTTCTCTTCACTCCGGACCCAAGAGAGACCTCTTCGGCCAACGATCTGAACTTCTTCCTTACGATATCTATGTCCAGTGGTTCATTCCCTTCTTTTCCGAACACTCCCGGAAAATGGTCTGCCTGTATCCTTCCAAGCAGCAGGTTCGCATCGGTGACCGATAACGGGCCCCCCTTTCGATAAGAAGCGGGACCGGGGTCGGCTCCTGCCGAATCAGGACCGACCTTGAACCTTCCATCCTCGAACTTCAATATCGATCCCCCACCGGCAGCGACGGTATGGATCCTGAGCATGGGTGCCCTGATCCTTACACCGGCGATCTCAGTTTCAAATGATCTCTCCATTTCCCCACTGTAATGGGCAACATCTGTCGAGGTCCCACCCATGTCGAATGTGATGATCTTCTTCGAACCTGCGTCGAGCGATGTCCTCACCGCCCCGACGATCCCTCCTGCCGGCCCGGAAAGGATGCAGTCTTTTCCCTTGAAGAGGGAGTGGTCCACAAGGCCGCCTGAACTCTGCATAAAAAGAAGATCGCGATCGCCATCCAGTTCATTCTTGACACTGTCGATATATCTCAGAAGGATCGGGGAGAGATAGGCATCCACCACTGTAGTGTCACCTCGCCCTACTATTTTCATCAAGGGGCTTACCTGATAGGATACCGATATCTGGGAGAAACCAATATCCCTGGCGATCCCTGCCAGTTCGGTCTCGTGAACAGGATACTTGTATGAGTTCATCAGAACGATAGCGACCGATCCGATCCCTTTGGCCTTGATCCTTTCGAAGGCATCCTTTGCATCATCCCTGTCCAGGGGCACACTTATTGTTCCGTCAGAAAGGATCCTCTCATGGATCTCTTCCACATGGCAGTAAAGCTGTTCCGGTAATCTGATATCAAGAGCGAAGAGGTCGGGCCGGTTCTGATAACCGATCCGGAGCAGGTCTCGAAATCCTTTTGTTATCAGAAGAGCGGTTTGTTCTCCCTTTCTTTCCAGTAACGCGTTGGTTCCTACCGTAGTACCCATCCTGATCGAGTCGATCCGGTCCATGGGGATCTCCTCACCTTCTTCGATCGAAAGGATCTCTCGGATGCCGTGGACCGCTGCGTCCCTGTATCTCGACCGGTCCTCGGAGAGTAGTTTTTGTACCTTGATATCTCCTGATGGTGGAACGGCAACGATATCGGTGAATGTGCCACCCCGATCGATGTAGAACTGCCACCCACCATTCCTTTCATTCATCGAACTTGAACCGGTAAGGTCCATAAAATCATTTGTCACCATTCCTCATCCATGATATCCTCGAGGATCGAGGCAGCGCTCCCCACGAATCCGGGGCATCTTTCCTTGAACAGGTTCCTTTTCTTGGCTTCCGCTCTCCCCTCTGGTGTTCCAATATCATGACCCAGGAGATCATTGCAGCGAAGGTTCTCATTCTTCTCGTTGAACCTGTCCATGAAAGATCTTGATATATTCAATAGTCTTTCTTTGGAACCTTTATCTCCCGGATCCCCGGATCCATATTTCAATCCAAGGACCATCAGTGAACCTGTCACCGCCCCACAGACCTGTCCTTTCCGTGCCATCCCCCCACCGAATGGGCCTGCGAGTTGAACAGCTGTCTCTTCGTTCAAACCAAGGTCCTTTCCATATATGGTCAGGATCGACTGGGAGCAATTGTGATCGGACCGGAACCTTTCGACCGCTTCTTCGATCTTTGACATGATCTAGCCTCCAACGGGTATTACACAATGCCCTGTTATTCTTTCCCGAAAAAGTGATTAACCCACATGGTGATACCACCATTGGTGGAATAGATGAAGAGGTGGATGACATACGCTGTCTCGATAGCAATTATTCTGAGTTCATTTTCCCTTATCGTTGGAATCTCCGAGGAGGCTGACGGTGTGGGTTCACCCGCGATCAGGATCATTCTATCACAAACCAAACAGACTGCTTATGTTGCACCTGGACAGGATGGTGTTGTAACATTCACAGGTGAGGTCACAGCTCAGGTCCCCTGGGCACCCAATATTCAATATCTAATTGTCACGTTGACCGCATTCTGCGAAGGTTGGTCGGTTTCAAATCCACCCACACTTACTTTCAATCGTGCTGTAACTATTCAAAACTTTCAAATATCGGTCCAGGTACCAATTGGAACACCACGAGCCACAGGTGCAACTCTCTTCGTCAACGGGACATGGGAATATTCTCCCGGAGTGTCCAGTGGAGATTGCGATGGAACAACGGGAATAATTATCATAAAACAATATTTCTCTTATTCCGTCTCTCCAGTTGAATCTGTTAGCTATGTTGAAGAAGGCGGTATTGGTGAGGTCCCTTTCCTTGTTGAAAACCTTGGAAACGGAAATGATGAGATAGAAATTGAGATCGAGAATGATGATCAACTCACCGAGGAAGGCATCTTTGCCTCATTACCCAAAAAGACAATTACCATTCCCTTTGAAGGAGAAGAGATCATTTTTGTAGAATTGTTTTTGGCCGATTTCACATCTACCGGGTTCTACGATCTCGAAATCGCTATCTGGTCCTATACCGCAAAAGAACTGGGTGACATCAATGATATTGAAAGGACATCAACACACATCGAAGTAGTAAGGGAAGGTTCTCTACCTGATCCGGATCCAGAACCTGAACCCGAACCAGAGCCTGATCCGGAACCTGAACCCGATCCAGAACCCGAACCAGAGTCTGAACCCGAATCTGATCCGGATCCAGAGCCCGAACCTGAACCCGAGCCCGATGATAACGTCGATGATCCGACCGACGAGCCCGTTGATGATCCATCCGATATCGATGAGATATCCATTGATCCCGAGACCAAGAGCGGTATCGGCATATGGCCTTTCATTATTGGTGGCGGGGTCCTTCTATTCATATTGGTATTGGTGGGGGTATATATCTTCACCAGGAAGGGAAAAAGAGCAGATTGATCTGTGATATGGGGTATCATTCTACGAAAGAGTGATTATCTTTCATTGCATTATCACAGCCGGTGGAATAGATGAAGAAATGGATGTCATACGTGTTTTCCCTTGTGATCATTTTGAGTTCGCTATCTATTCTCATTGTTATGCCAGAGGATGTCAGCGGTGTGGGAGATCCAGATGTTCAGATCATTCTTACACAGACCAAGCAGACCGCTTATGTGGCACCAGGACAGGACGGTGTTGTTACCTTCACCGGTGAGGTCAGAGCTGATATTCCATGGGCACCCAGTGTGCAATATTTGGTGGTTACATTGACCGCTTACTGTGAGGGATGGGCAGTATCCGGGGCACCAAGCTTGACGTTCAATCGTGCTGTGTCAGTTCAGAATTTTCAAATATCTGTTCAGGTACCGATCGGAACCCCTCGATCCACAAATGCAATTCTTTACATCAACGGGACCTGGATGTATTCTCCGGGTGTATCAAGCGGAGATTGCGAGGGAGCAACTGCAATAATTGTTATCAAACAATATTATTCCTTTACCATATCTCCAGTTGAATCTGTTTCCTACGTCGAGGGAGGTGGGGTCGGAGAAATGCCTTTCCTCGTTGAAAACCTTGGAAATGGAGATGAATCAATAGGAATAGAAGTGGAAAATGCTGAACAACTCCTGAAAGAGGGTATTCATGCATCATTGTCCCGGGATTCGATATCCATACCATACGGAGGAGAAGAAGAGATATTCGTCATACTGAGAACGGACAACTCTGTTCTGACAGATCTTTACCCTGTAGACATTGTTATCTGGTCCCAGGTTGCAGAATCAGTTGGCGCTATCAGTGATAGAGAGAAGGCCACAGGATACCTGGAGGTTGTCAGGGAAGGTTCCCTACCGGAACCTGAACCCAAACCTGAACCTGATCCCGATCCAGAACCTGAGCCAGAGCCTGATGATGACGTAGAAGATCCGATCGAAGATCCCGTTGATGACCCATCCGATATCGATGAGACATTCATTGATCCCGAGACCAAGAGTGGTATTGGCATATGGCCCTTCATTGTGGGTGGTGGGGTCCTTCTGTTCATCTTTACATTGGTGGGGATATATATCTTCACCAGGAAGGGGAAAAAAGCTGCTTGATCCCGTGATGAACTGGATAATTCTGCAAAAGAGTGATTACCCATCAGGGCCATTCCATTTGTCATGGGAGGGAAGAACGGATGGCAGGGAATGGTGCTTCTGTCATTTCTGCTGATGCCGATCTCATTCATGGTGCTTTTCACCTCTGAAGTGGATGCTATCGGAGCTCCCGCGATCACGATCGTTCTGGACAGTACCAGTGAGACGGTCGATGTTTCTCCCGGAGCTTCAGGGATAGTTGAATTCACAGGTGTTGTAACAGCGGAGGCGCCAGCCATGCCCCCTGGACAGGTACTTGTGGTAACATTACAAGCAGAGGCCGGAGGTTGGCCGGTATCTGCCCCTCCATCTATGGAATTCACCAACGAGATCACTGAACACAACTTCACCGTCAGCATCCAGATCCCCTCCGAGACATCAACCAGAACACAGGGGCAGTTGACCGTTTCCGGTAGATGGAGTTACAGTCCGGGTACCATGGGCGGAACAATAGATCCCACAACCGCCATCATCAATATCCAACAATATTTTCAATACTCCATCTCACCATCGTCTTCGCTAGATACAGTAGAGCTTGGAGATGTGGTAGATATCAATTATGAAACCATTAATCGGGGGAATGGTGCGGATATAATTGTAATGGAGATCCTCAACAAGGAGGACCTTGAAGATCATGGGATAATCGCCAGGGAAAAGGTTGATGAGATCGTAATTCCGGAAAAGCAAACGAGGTCATATCCTGTTGTGATCATGCTTTCTTCGAGTACAACCATTGGAAGGTTCGAGATCGAGGTCCATATCTATTCGAAACAGGCAAAGATGAGCGGGGAAGAATTCAACTATGAGATCACTTCCTCTTTCATTGAAGTGGTCGAAAAGAGGGATGATATCGGACCGGGAACAGGTATGGTGGACGATCCCGATGAGGGACCCTCCTCTTCGGACGATGATCCAATTTACCCGGGGACGACGGA
Source organism: Thermoplasmatales archaeon (assembly GCA_030595715.1). Classification (GTDB taxonomy): domain Archaea; phylum Thermoplasmatota; class Penumbrarchaeia; order Penumbrarchaeales; family Penumbrarchaeaceae; genus Penumbrarchaeum. The sequence goes on along the minus strand of JAUVCN010000013.1, from coordinate 22,285 downwards.
CCACTCCGAGGATACATCAGGTGATGACAATTCGATCTTGATCATCATTGTGTTTTCCATATTGATCATAATAGGAGTATTGGCTTTTTTGGCGTATTTTCTCAAGGGGAAGAGGTCCTGATAAGCCTGGCCATGTAGAATCCATCGAAACCGTCGATATCCGGCCTCATCCTCTTTTCTTCCTCCAGCTCCCAGTCGGGATGTTCCTTGAGGAACCATTCGGTCTGCTCCTCACTCTCTGATGGAAGGATGGAACAGGTGGCATAGACCATCTTTCCATCTTCCTTCACCAGCGGGGAATAGGTCTCCATGATCGATCTCTGAAGTTCTATCAATCGATCCAGCGTCTCTTCATTGAAGGACCACTTGATATCGGGATTCCTTCTCAGTGCACCAAGGCCGGTACATGGCACATCCAGCAGGACCCTGTCGATCAGACCCTTCATCCTCTTGTAGGACTTTGTCCCGGTGACATGGATCGTTCTGATGTTCTGCGCCCCTGCCCGGGAAGCCCTTTTCATCAGTTCATTGAGCTTCCATTTCACATCATCCATCGCAACAAGCTGTCCCTTGTTTTCCATCAGTGAGGCCAGATGAAGGGCTTTCCCACCCTGACCAGCACAGGCATCCACTACCTTCATACCAGGTTCGACCTTCAGGAAAGGAGCGATCATCTGGGACGCAGGGTCCTGAACCTCGAAGAGGCCTTTGTGGAATGAGCTCAGTTTGAAGATGTTGCCTTTCTTTTTCAGGACAAGTGCATCCTGAGCCCATTCGACAATGTTCGTATCATGTCCCTCTTCGTGAAGGATACCTCTCAATTCGGTCCTGTTGGTCTTCAGTGTATTGACCCTGACCGCAAGAGGAGGGAAAGTGTTGAGGGCTCTGAGAATTGTATCCCAATCGTCGTGGAGCTCGCTTTCACCTAGCTGGTCCAGATGTTCTGGGATCGACTCCCTTATGGACCTCTTGTGCCCGATCTTGTTCAATCTGTTGGAGACCCTTGCAGGCGACATACCTCTGTACTCATGACGGTCAGGGACATTTTCTTTCATCTTGATCATGTAGGCTCCCAGAAGATGCCACAGGTCCCTGCTCTCGAAAGAAGGGTCTTTCCCGAGGGTCGTCCAGAGAAGCCTCCACCATCTGATGATATCATAACATGTATTGGAAAAGAGCGCCCTCTGTCTATCGGACCAGGAGTGATGGTCCGACAGGACCTCGGAGATTACCGATGAAGCATGTCTCTTCCCATCGATGACCTGCCTGATCACCTTGAATATCTCATGTGCGAAATCACGGTTCATCTCCAAAGAAGCACCTTACATCGCAAGGTCCTCACATATTTAATAGGATAACTGATAAAAGGCCATAATACATGGATGTTGAGATGTCTGATAGACCATTGCTGGTAACGGGGGCAATAATTCCCAGAGATGAACGGATCCTGATCGCACAGCGCCATCCCACATCAAGGTTCGAACCCAGCAAGTGGGAATTTCCCGGTGGAAAGGTCGATTTCGGTGAACACCCGGAGGAGTCATTGAAGAGAGAACTGAAGGAGGAAATGGGTGTCGAGATAGAGACAGGACCTCTCTACGAGGTCATCTCGCATGTTTACAACAACAATGGTGACATCAGGCACGTGGTCCTTCTGTTCTACATTTGCAGGATCCTGAAAGGAAAACCCGAACCCCTCGACTGCCAGGATCTCTGCTGGGTCGATAAGGAGGAGATGAAGTCCCTCCCCTTCGTTGAGGGTGACATCCCTCTCGTTGATCAGATACTTATCGACAGCGGACTGTGGGAGATCGGATCTACGACATGAAAACATGGACGAAGACCTTAGAATTTCCGATATAATTGCTGATCAGTGCTACCTCATCAGGCATGTGAGCGGAATCCTCCATCTTGGACCAGACAGCAGCGGGATAACCTGCCCTCCTGAGTATCGCAGCGCAGGTCCCTCCACCGATGCCCTGTGGTTTCGCCTCGACGCTATACACCTTCTGAATGGCATCCTTCAATAGATCCACGATCGGGTGGTCCGCGGGTGTGGGAGGGGCTGCCTGTTCAAATTGGAGGGTCTCGATCTCCATTTGAACCTCATGTTCCTTTGAATGCTCCAATGCTCTCATCCTGATGTGATCAAGGACCTTCTCGGCATTGTAATGGGGCATGATCCTGCAATCGATATAACTCACATCCTCACCCGGGATCGTGTTGATGTTGGGCACGTTCGCCTCTCTTTTCGATGGAACGAACGATGATCTCGGATAGTCATACAATTCATCTTCATCGGGATACATCTCGTGCAGCTCATCGTGGATGGCTACAAGGAACCTCATTGCGGCCAGATTGGCGTTGATCCCCTTCTGCGGGACAGAGGCATGGACCTGCTTTCCATAAGTCTTCACCTTCACCCACATGATCGATTTCTCTGCAACCTCTATCATCGATCCATCCGGTTCACCCGCATCGGGGACGATGTAAAGATCATCCTTGGAGAACAGGTCCTCATGTTCGTTGATGAGGTAAACCATTCCCTTTGCCGATCCAACCTCCTCATCTGAGACAAGGAACAGATTGATGTTCCTCTTTGGTCTCTGCCCGGAGGCAAGGATCGCTTTGATAGCAAAGAGCGATGTCATCAGGTCCTGCCCGTTATCCTCGATCCCCCTTGCGATCATCCTGTTCCCCTCCACCCTGAGTGTCCAGGGGTCGCCGGTCCACTTGTCGAGATCTCCCGGCGGGACCACGTCGATGTGTGCAAATACCCAGATCGCAGGAAGGTCCACCTGTGTGCCATTTACCCTGAGGAGTATGTTCGGTCTCTTTCCTTCAGGCACCCTATCATCGGGCGAATCGAACCTCTCGATGGAATCAAAGCCCCAGTCCTTGACAAGTTGGATTATCCTTTCGCCCTTCTTCATTTCACCGGTCCCATCTGATTCCGGAGCTATGGCCGGGATGGAAAGGATATCCCTGGCGAATTCAATGATCTCCTGTTCAAGGTCGTCAATGGAATCAACTATTGCTGATGTGTCGGACAAATAATTCCTCCTTTCAAAGAACATGATGGATGCCGGGATAAAAGTGTTTATCCTATAACCTGACAGATGCCCAGACCGGACGATGATCGGAAGCTCCTTGTCCAGGTTCGATACCAGAGTCAAGGACCTGAAGATCATGGGAGAAGAAGAGGTAATCAATGTGCTCCTTTTCTCCTTCAATGCCTTCCGCCGGGTAGGTGGGCCTATCCGGGTCGTTCATACCAGCGGGAGTTGAATGCCAACCACTGTTGAAAATGTATCCGGTTCCGTTGAAGCTTGTCGTGTTCGAACCGAAAACAGATGGGTTCATGGGAACCAACATGTCCTCATGGGGGCCTGTGTTGAAGTCTCCACCGATGATCAGGGACAAGTTCTTCATTGTATCGATGATCCGAAACAGATCATTGAACTGCTCCCTTCTCTCCCCCTCCTCCAGTCCAAAGTGGACTCCGATCAATCCCACTTTCATCGATCCCAGGTCCGCTACCCCTGTCACGGCTATCCTCTGAATGCTGTTCGATCTCAATTTTACGACCTTGAGATCGCTCAGTGGGAACCTGGAAAGGATCGCAGTTCCCGGGTTTCCCAGGCCGGGATCAGCTCCCCGGAAATAGTGCATCTTCAATTTTTCCGCAAGGAATGCACCGGGATCGAAATTACCCTCGTTGATGAGGAGAGAGTCGGCCTCCTGCAGGAACACTATATCAGGGTCCAGCTTCTCCAACTCCTCGAGGTGTGGGGTCGGATCTATTCTTCCATCTGCGGAATATCCGTGCAGGATATTGTAGGTTACCACGGTGATACTCTCACCCACTTCAACTCCGCTTTCGTCTACGGATATGGATTGAACGAAGAATGTCGAAAGGCCGGAGGTGACTATCAGGACCATTGTCACCACCCCCATTGCCAAGAACAGGTTCCTCAATCTTGTGGGCCCTGATCCACCGCGGGATATATGGACTCCTCCCTTTCCAGCAGCGGTTGTGGGAGAACCCATATTCAACTTGAATTTACCCTGTTCTGAAAGCACTGGTTCATCGATCCTCCCTTTCGAGCAGGAGAATCCCGCTATTGCAAATATCGAAGTGAATATGATCATGAACACAGGTATTCCGCCCTTGAACAGCGAACCGAGCGGAACGAATGACCAGTTCAGGGAAAAAGAAATGAGAACAACGAAGATCATACCCGTTCCGATCATGATGGTCATTACCATCGCGAAAAGTGATGGTGATGCCCTTACTTTCTTCTTCTCCGGCCAGCCAATTATCCGCGAGGTCCCATCCTTTTTCATTATTTTTACAGGTTCGCCTGCGAAAGGTGTAGGGTCGGACATGGCGTCAAGGATCACCCACAGATCTACCATTACGATCCAGACCATCGGACCGGGTGAAACACCGACACTGATACGGACGAAAAGGAGGTTGAACGCACCTCCTATGAGAATGGCATTTCCCAGAAGTGCCCCCCAGGGATTCGCGAAGCTTCTCCGGATCGACATCAACCAGGACATTCCGGATAGTAGAGAGAATATGAAAAGGGATAGGGAGATGACAGCAAAGGATGTGGCAGTGGTAATATCCTCGCCGGTCCATCCGGTGATCACCTGTGGGTCGATGATGACGGATGTCGATATCACTAGGAAACCACCAAGACCGATCGCGGGTATCCATGAGTCCGCCGCGCCTCCTGTGATCGAATATCCGGGGACCTCCTCTTTCTCCCTGACATCGTCAAGGATAGGGCTGTTACGCAGTGCGAAGATCAATAGGCCGAGCCCAATGGAGATGATTCCCGATAGAAGCGGGGAGAGAACGATCCCTGCGGATGTGGGAACAATGGTAATATCTAATCCCCCGCCAGCTATCCTGAACACGATCATTGCCAGAAGTGCGATCCCGAAAGAGGCTGTGATCGACTGTGATGAGAAAGCATCTCCGTCAACGGCCCTCTCCCGCCTGTGGAATGAGAAGAACAGTGCCATCATGATCCCCGAAGAGACTAGTGCCACAGTGGAAAAGACAAGATGGAACGGCTGCTCCAATCCCAGACCCATAGGAAGTCTGGTAGATACCATCACACCTCCAATTACCAGGAATGAGAGCTTCCAGCCAAGTCTCCTGGCCAACGGTCCGGTGATCAGTGGAAGGAGAAAAACAAGCATTACACCTATTACCGGGGTCAATCCCATTTCGACAAGATTGTAATAATATATCGATGAGATGGTTTCCTTGAATGATTGCAAGAGGATGAGAACAGTAAGGGATATTGCCAGGTGGTATGAGATCACCTGGAGAGATGTGGCCCTGATGGCAACTTGTCCATTATCCGGATCAGTTCTTGCTGTCATACCACTATTCCCGCCCTGCAAGCACATTCTTTATGTATTTCTCCATTTATCCCATTATTGGTCGAAAGCAGGGTGAATATGATGAGGTTCAATTTTCCCCAGTTCAAACATGTCGAATGGATCATGAACGAGAAGGCTCCAAAACTGGACCTTGCCTGGTCCGATCTAAGACCGGATTGGTCAGGTGTAGTTGAAGATATGGTGGATATCTCAAAGTTCTCCGCCTCGGCACCGGAAGGAAGCCAGGAATTGATCGATCATCTATCAGGGTGCTACGGTGTCGATCCATCCAGGGTATTACTCACGAACGGGTGTTCGGAAGCGAACTGGCTTGGATTCCTGTCTATGATCGAACCGGGTTCAAAAGTGCTTGTTGAAAAACCGATCTACACTCCTCTTCTCGAGATACCAAGAGCGCTCGGGGCTGATGTCAGCATGATCAAGAGAAGGGCTCCCGAGTTCAAATTCGATCTGAAAGAGCTTGATAAGAAGTTATCCGAGGGTGTGGACCTGTTCGTCATGCAGAACCTGAACAATCCGACCGGTAGGGCCCTTTTCGAAGATGACCTGAGAGAGCTATCATCGGTTCTCGACGATCATGGGACATATGTCCTTTCCGATGAGGTATATCGTGATTTCGCCATCACATTCGATGATGGTCCAGGTATCAATGCTTTCCCTTCGATGGTGGAGATGTACGACAGGGCATTGATCACTTCATCGGTTACCAAGGTTTACGGTGCAGGCGGATTGCTGGGTGGATGGTTGATCGGTCCCAGGAGGGTCATCAACAAGGCAAGGAGAGTGAAGAGCTATTCGGTGCCAATGGTGAACATGATCGCGAACCTTCAGGTACTTGAGATATTGAAGAACTCCTACAAGGTCCTCCCAACATATTTCAACGACATTCGGACCAAAGAAAGACTCGTTTCTCAATGGGCGGCCGGAAGGAACGATGTCGAATGGTCATCGCCTGACGGATGTGCTGTGGGATTCCTGATGTATGACCATGATGTCCCATCAGTGGAGATGTGCAGGAGGTTGTACACCGAGAAAGATGTAAGGGTCATACCTGGAGAGTTCTTCCATCATGAGAATGGCTTCAGATTGAGCCTTGCCGTGGATTATGATATCTTGAAGGAAGCACTGGGACGGATAGATGATATGTTAGATTCTCTATAGAAACCGATCCAAGGAAGTATCCTCTCTATTGTTCAGATATTTTGTCTTCTTCTTCCAACCTTTCATACCACATTTTCTATCCACGGTCCGGACCAGAGAGCCCATATCCTCGAATTCCAGGGCTTCCCCTTTCAGGGCTCTTCGGACGGTCTCCCTGATAACCCATACTCCGAGCGGAGCCCAGTATTCCTCCGTTATCCATCTGATCACGGAAATACCGCCACAACGACGTATCATCTCCAGATGCTCCAGAGCGGACAATCTAGCTGCATAATATGCGCCTGTGATCTTCGATGCATAGTTTTTCCTTCCACGGGGTCCTTCATGGTCGATGATAACATCTCCCTCACCCCACAATGAACCCTGTTGCCACTGTTCCATCATCTCGAATCTGAAAGGTGGGGGGAAGAAAGCTATGAGGAAATGATTCCCGAATCGTTCTCCCTCGTACAGCAGATACCGATCCAGCGGAGGGAGTTCCAGCACCTTTTCCTTTTTATCAAGGGAGAGGGTATCATCCACGGCAGTTATCGACCATCTTGTTGGGACGAGTCTTCGCCTTCTCCCCTCCCCCATCATTCCGACCGAGAGCAGTCTAACAAGATGATCGGTCGGGATGCCACTGTCATACATTTCAACGGTCGCTACAGAAGCAGTGACATCATCATCCGATGAAGATCTCTCAACAGCAGCAGGGACCTTTGCATTCTCATGAAGGCTCACCGATCTGAGGTCCACGGAAGGTCCCATTGGCATCGTGATCGCATCAACAGATACCGGCTCGATCTTCCTGAGGTCCCTGGTGAGCTTCATCTCCGTTTCAATATGTCTTGATGAAAGTGACAGCTCCTGGACGGAATCCAGGATCTTCCTGCCTCTTATCTGCATTTTCGGTTCGATATCGTATAGAGGTGCAGAACCTTTTGGCCCCGTATTGCCGGCCGTTCCAACATCAACCTTGTATTTTCCACGAACGAGAGATGATCTGATGGAGTAGATGTCCCCGATGCTCCTTTCATAAAGGAAATCACTCCTTTCCAATCTCTCGGGGATCGGTACGGGAGTAGGAGAGGTTAGAGGACCTATCGTCAGTTTGGGATAACCAAAACTTCCAACAAAGACAGATGGAGGTGATGCCCCGTCCACCGATCTACCTGTCCCTGCCATTGGCTGTATCTTTCCTCTTACCTCTTCAAGAAGGGGGCAGCGACCCGATCCGCAAAGGTCCTTGGTCCCTTTGCATTTGTGGCAGTAGGGAAATACCATTGATGGATGAGGGGGGGGAGCAATATATGAAAACTACCACGACCCTCATTTCCCGTTTCACTGATAAAGCTCAAATATGCCTTTACTTATGAGGGACCACCTGAGATGATATCATGACAAGAGAGATAGATCTGGAGAAGATGCGCCACGGAACAGAACTTCTCAAAAGAGGGTTTGCCCGGATGCAAAAAGGAGGCGTCGTTATGGACGTCACCAATGCCGATCAGGCCCATATCGCTGAAGAGGCCGGAGCGGTTGCGGTGATGGCCCTTGAAAGGGTGCCGGCAGATATCAGGGCACAGGGAGGGGTAGCCAGGATGGCAGATCCCACAAAGATAATCGAGATAATCGACACGGTCTCGATACCCGTGATGGCCAAAGCAAGGATCGGACATTTCGTTGAGGCCCAGATCCTTCAGGTGCTTGGAGCCGATATGATCGATGAATCGGAGGTATTGACACCTGCGGATCCACATTTTCATATCGACAAGAGGGAATTCCAGATCCCATTCGTGTGCGGTGCCAGAAACCTTGGAGAGGCTCTTAGAAGGATACACGAAGGTGCCGCCATGATAAGGACCAAAGGGGAGGCTGGAACGGGAGACGTCATTGAAGCCGTGAGACATCAGCATGCCATAATGGGAATGATCAGGTCGTTGAAGTCCAAGAGCGATCAGGAACTTTTTCAGGTCTCACGTGATATTGAGGCACCCTACGATCTGGTAGTGGAAGTTGCTCAACTTCAGAGACTTCCGGTTGTCAATTTCGCAGCCGGGGGAATAGCCACTCCTGCAGATGCAGCCATGATGATGCAGATGGGTGTGGATGGAGTTTTCGTCGGATCGGGAATATTCAAATCGAAAAAACCCGAGTTCATGGCAAAGGCGATCGTAGAGGCGACAACACATTTCGATGATCCGGAGGTCCTTGCCAAGGTCTCAAGAGGAATAGGCGACCCGATGGCTGGAATAAATGTCGCCGATATTCCCCCGGAGAAGCAGCTCCAGAATAGAGGATGGTAGGAGAAACTCGTTCCACAAAAAAGAAATAATGCCCCTGCTCTAATTATCCGGGGTGCATAGGGTTTAAGTCCCTTTCACTTACGTACCTTTAACTAGGTACCCCAAGATTCTTACTGCTCGGGCCGCCCGCCAGGCCTTTGCCTGTGCATCCCACCCAATATGAAGAGAGGCGCTATCATGAAGAGTATAGATAAAGCGGAGCAGATATTGAAGAACTGTCTATCATTAAAAAGATCGGATCGTGTTCTGATCCTCTGTGATCGCAATACCTTACCAATTGGACAGACCTTCTTTGATGCGTCCGAAAAGATATCCAAATATTCTCTTATGATCGAGATGCCGATATCTTCCCATCATGGAATGGAGCCATCCAATACCGTTGCGGATGCAATGATCCATTCCAATGTGATAATTGCTCCAACCACCTATTCCATTACCTATACCAATGCCACCAGGGCATCCCTTGCCAGGGGCGCAAGGGTGGTCACGATGCCAGGGATCACCATGGAAATGCTCAGAAGAGGTGGCCTTGATGCAGATTATGTGAAGGTAGCAAAGACCATCAAGAAGTTCGGAAAGAAGTTACAGGGGGCCAAGGAGATTAGGGTCACTACCGACAACGGAACGGACCTGACAGCCTCGATCGAAGGAAGAAGATGGATACTGGATGATAATGGCCTTTGCAATAAACGTGGAATGATCACGAACCTCCCTGCCGGAAAGGTATTCATCCCTCCAAATGAAAGGTCTGTTAACGGAACACTTGTCATCGATGGAGTGTTCCTTCCCCGTGTCGAAGGGATCATCAAGATGGAGATCAAGAATGGTGTGGCGGAGAAGATCGACGGGCCAAAGGAGATAAAGGACCTGCTTGGGAAGTCCAGATGCGGAAGGACAGTTTGTGAGATCGGGATCGGAATGAATCCCAAGGCGCGCTTAGTGGGCAATATACTGGAAGACCAGAAGGCCAAGGGGACGGTCCATATCGGATTTGGTGACAACTCCACTTTCGGAGGCGATATATCCTGTGACATGCATAATGATGGAATGCTCTACTCGCCGACATTGGAGATAGATGGGAATGCCATAGTGACGCAGGGAAAGTTCATCTTGACGATCTAACGGCCCTTTCTTCCAGGTCAATGATATTGAACATGCACCTTCCTCGATCAGATGATAATGTCTTTATATCATGTCCCCATCAATCGATTGTATCGGAGGCACTGAAATGGTAGGACTCTCTTCAGAAGATAAAGCGCAGATCGAGAAGAAGTTCGAGGCTCTGAAGGAGCCCGTAACCATATTGTTCCATAAGCCGGAGGGAAAAGTGGAGCATTTTGATGATTTCACATCCGCGATGGAGGAAATGTGTGAGATTAGCGATCTTCTCAAGTTCCAGGGCATGGTGGAAATGGAAACGGATGAGGACATGATCCACGATGTTGATATGTTCCCTGCGATCGTTCTTCTTGACAAGGATGGGAACGACCATGGAATAAGGTTCTATGGCATTCCCACGAACAATATTTTCAATGCTTTCATTGAAGCGATCATCCTTTTCTCCAACCTTGCACATGGATTTGAAGGGGAACCATTGGAGAGGATCAATAAACTGGAAGAGAATGATCTTATGGTCCTTGTAACTCCATCGGTACCAGGTCTGGATGGATATCTTGAGATGCTCATCAAGATCTCATACATATCAAAAAATGTGAAATGCGCTGTTGTTGACCTGATCCAATTTCCACCATTGGCAGAGGAGTATTACGTTCTCGACATGCCCAAGACGGTTTCCAACACCGACTTGAAGTTCACAGGTGTTTACGATCTTGAAGAGACCATCGAGATCCTTGAGAAGCGGATCTCCGACGCCGAGGGCTGATCTGTCCAATAGGTTAGATGGATATCTCGTTAACAATAAAAAGGACCTTTTACTCTTACCACCATTCGATCCTCATTACAAATGAATATTGAATGGTGTGGAAGATGCTGAAAAAGAGGTCCATTGGAGAGAAGACCACCGAGGCCCTGATCCTGATCCTGCTGATTGTCAGCTTCGCCGTCACGGCCTACGGCATATATGGTCCGGAGGGTTCCATTGAACTCGCGGGTCTTTTCATTCCATTGATTCTTCTATCGATCCTTGTCATTCTTCTGATCAAAGGGTGGATCAATCCCCTCATGGCAAGACTAGGAATAAGGAATCTCATCCGTCACAAGAGCGATTCGGTTATTGCAATAATCGGATTCATGGTAGGGACATCGATAATCTGCTCATCCCTTGTTATCGGTGATACCATGACCAGCCTGGTCGAGTCCCTGATCTATGAGAACTATCATAATGTCGATGAGGTCATATATCTCAGGGAATCATCCGGAAACCTTACGGTCTTCAACGGTGAAGATGCAAATATCATTGAGGATCGGATCCTATCGATCGAAGAAGGAGAGACCCTTATTGACGGGGTCTCATGGGAAGTGGACCTCGAAGTAGCAATGAGATCTCCAAATTCAGGGCTTGTTGAACCTTCCATAACACTACGGGCATTCTCGTGGGAAACAAACAACGCATTTGGACGTTTGTATGAGGGCGGGAGGGAAGCGATCGAACCCGGTCCAGGGGAGGTGTTCCTGACAAAGAATGCCGCAGACCTTGTGGATGCGGTTCCGGGCGATGAACTTGTCATTTCATCTGGCCACCGAACCCTCATCCTCAACTATACCCATGTATTGGACCAGAAGGAAAGGGCCAACTTCTTTGGAGGGGAGACCCTCTATGTATCTTTTTCAACAGCATGGTCACTTATGAACATCTCGATCAGTGAGGGAGTAACGGATATTGGCCCGGGAAACTGGTCGGGCGGATACTACAATACTCTATATATTTCCAATAGAGGGGACAGGGTGGAGGGAGGGGAACTGTGTGATAAGGTTGTTCCACTCATAGATGGTTCGCTTGAAGACCTCGAGGTCCCACCCGGGTCCGGAAGGGAGATAAGGGTGGTATTTGACAAGGATTCCGGTGTGGATATGGCCATGGAACGGATCAGCACTTTCACGAAGCTTTTCATCACATTGGCCGCTTTCTCGATCATTGCCGGGATCACTCTCATCGTAAATATCTTCGTTATGCTTTCGGAGGAAAGAAGGGAAGAGATGGGGATCTCCAGGGCCATTGGACTCAGGCGGTCCCATCTGAGATCATCCTATCTTTTCGAAGGGGCCCTCTATTCTTTTCTTTCTTCTTTTATCGGAGTGATCATGGGCGTTCTCGCGGCATATGGGATAATATATCTTCTTGAGGGTCTGATCTCGAGATTCACCGAGATGGATTTCAATATACTTTCATCTTTTTCTGTGGTTCCACTGACCCTGCTCGTTTCTTTTGCCGGGGGGTTCACAATAACCCTTGGAACCACCTGGGTTATAACTCAGAGGATCGCCAACCTGAACATAGTTTCGGCTATCAAGGGGATCCCTCCACCCTTGGTCCATACCTCGCCCCAGAGATTCATACAGAGGATATCGAGATCATGTAATTCTAAAGGTGGGACGTTTTTCTGCGCACTTTCCAGAATGTTGGACAGATTGCTAGAACGGTCGATCCTCTGGGGGTTAGCAGCAACTATACTGGGAGGGTTTACCCTCTTTGCCGGATACCTGACAGGACAACTAGCACCAGCCCAGATAGGCGTGTCAATAATACTGATAGGTGTCGCTCTTTTCCTCAGAAATCTTCTGCCGGACAGGGTGGTATATACCGTAACTTCGATCCTGATCTTGATCCTCTGGTCTGTTAAGGTGCCACTGTTCAATTCCTTTTCAGGAGGTCTTGAGATATTCCTGTTCTCCGGTCTATTCATGGTAACATCCGGTGTGGTGATGATCGTCTGGAATACGGACCTCCTTCTGTTTGTGATCACTTCGATCTTCAAGGCACTTGGCTCCTCTCCAGCTCCGATAAAAATGGCGATCTCCTATCCATTGAAGAAGAGGTTCAGGACAGGCATCACGATCTTCATGTTCGCCCTGATCATTTTCACTGTGACAGGAACATCCATGGTCGTCCATATATTCAATATCAATATTTCCGAGTTCGAAAGGAGCGTGGGCGGGGGTTATGATATCATTGGAATATCCAATACGAGAGAGATACCCGATCTTCAGGTGACGGTCGAGGAGAGGTGGGGTCTTGAAAATTCCACCGCAATAGATTGGACTCCCACAACATCCTTGACGATCGGATATGTTTCTTTGAACATATCTCTTCCATTTCGTCATTCTCTGGAGATCTCCTATCCTGTTTGTGGAGTGACGGACGATTTCAAGGGTTTCAATACATACGGTTTCAATGATGTGGATTGGGACCTGCTTGAAGAACGAGGTATCAATGGAAGAGAGGACAAGGATGTCTGGTCCATTCTCAAGGAACCCGATCTTGTGATAGTTGATTCTACCCTGGGGGAGAATCAATTTGGTCCGCCGGGACTCGGGAGGAAACCTGGGGACGTTCTTTCCATTATACTCGAGAACGGTACATTGGTCGAAAAGAAGATCGCTGCGATAACGGATCAGTTTGCCATCCGTGCGATATTCACGAACAGTGACATCGCTGCAAGCGAATACAATACCACCCAGAGTACTCTGCATCTGATAGAGCTCGAGGAAGGAAACGATCCTGAAGAAGTCTCCGATGGATTGAGGCGGTCTCTGATAGATTTCGGATTCATCACGATCGATGTCAGGGAGTTCGTTAAGGAGATCCTCAAATTCCAGAACTCCTTCTTCGATCTTTTCAATGCTTACCTCTCCCTTGGATTGATAATCGGGATAGTTGGCCTGGGTATTGTTACACTGAGATCCGTATATGAAAGGCGGCACGAGATTGGAATGATGAGGGCGATAGGGTTCAAAAAGCGTGCTGTCCTGGCCTCATTTCTGGGAGAGTCGACCTTCATCGCTTCATCCGGGATCATTCTCGGATCTGTAATGGGAGTTATCCTGGGGTGGAATCTCTGGCGAGAGGAAGTGAGTTCCGATCTTCCCCTTTTCGGGATCCCGGTGGTCCGAATTCTCATCGTAGGTGGAATAGCACTCACATTCGCTCTGTTATCATGTATACCACCCTCAAGAATGGCAACAAAGGTATCTCCAGCCGAAGCTCTCAGGTATGAGTGATCGTCTGAAGGACCATTAATTGAAAAGGATATTCTTTATGGCCTTGATAAGGGTTGCACAATCTGCCAGTTCGCCGTTCTTCAATGCATTCTCGGCCTTTATATAGATCCTTTCAGCTTTCGGGTCAGTTTCTCCCATTTTTCTTCTGACGGACAATTCCCTGTTTATGCTTGAGATCGCCTTGGTGATCTCCGTATGGAGTTTTGCCATTTTTACGGCAGATGAGGTGGCTAGTCTGAACTCCCTCAATGCAGCGTTATGGTCCCCTCCATTCATATTCTCCACTCCTTTTTCATATTTGGAAAATGATTCATCAAGGCTAAGGTTCTGGGGTAATTTATTGTAGAAACCATCCAGGCGGTCTCTGATCCTTTCAGCTTCCGTCATTGCAGCATCCACTGCCTCTTTACTTCCCTCGATCGAATCGAGATCCTTGATCATTGAAGATAAACCCTTCAGGTCCAGGTCCTTATCCTTGGACCATGGAAGATCCAGGTGTTTTCCCCCCTTCCCACAGGCCTTATCACGATCCATCTTTTCGAGTTTCTTGATCCGCTCTCCGGCAATGGTCTTGGCTATGCTGGAGATATCCGTCTCACCCTCTACCTTTGTCAGGGTTCCACTATTACTTCCTTCTTTGATATCCTTGGATGTTCCCTCTCCTGGTCCTTCTGTCCTTTCCAGTCGTTTTCTTTTCTCACCCATGTCCTGGGCCAACCTCTGGATGCCGGCAAGTCCTCCGGTCCTCTCCCTGTTCTCAGCAAGATCGTTTTTCTTCTTTCCCTTTCCACGAACAAGGACATCCATAGCCTCCCCCCCCTCACGTGTCGTACTCTCCATGACGATCTGTCTTTTGATCGTATCAAGTTTTCCTTCCACTCGCTCCCATACACGGAAGAACTTGACAAGGTCGTCCTGTTCATAGATATCCATCAAGTTGTCAATATCTTTCTGGACCAGTTTGTTATTGATCTTGATATCGAACACTCCCATTTCCTTCAATGACCTGATCCTCTTACATGCTCTCCATTTATTTTCCAGATGGATCATATCCTCTCTGGTCTGTGAAATGGTATCGTTCATTTTCACGATCGTTTCCGGATCAGGATCGCTATATAGGATCGAAGTGGAATCGATCAATTTTTCAATCTTATTGGTGATCGTTCTCTTCTCCGTATTCAGCTCTTTATCTTCGATCTCCTTGAAGATGTTGGTTGCAATATCATCCAGGTCCCCAATTTCCTTGAGCATGGTCTCTATATGTTGGATATGATGGATGGATCTGATCTCCCCGATCTCCTTTTCGAGTCTCTGGATCTCCTTATCACTTTCATCAAGGTCGCCTTTTCTTATCCTTCCAGCAATCTTCTGTATCTTTTTCACAATATCACTGGCTCTATCATCATTGAGCGACAATCCCTCCTCTATCAATATTGAACATTTCGAGAGCAATGACAGCTCTACTATCTTTTTACTGCGGGATTCGATGATATTCTCTGTCTCTGATATGTGATCGGGTATCATGGTCATGTCCCCAGATGCAATAATTTTTTTAAGTTCATCCAAATATTCCTTGATCGCTTGGACATCCTCATTGGGAAGGATCCCTTGAGCTTGACAGTAGATGTTATCCGCAGATGTCTCCAGTTCCTCGTACAGGTATTGGATCCTGAGATCGTATTCCTTCCTGGATGACTTCTCTAACTTTTCAAGGGATGAAAGCTGTTCCAGTCTGTCGGTCGGATCGTTCATTGTTATTGTAAGATATTTTTTCTTGAACCGATCCATCTTCACTCCCATAATATTTGCCGACTCGAGCATCTTTTCGATCTGTTCAGAGATCGCCTTGATCTTCCTGTCCTTGAGATCATTATCTATGGACTCGAGCTTGGTTTTTGATCCCATGATCTTTTTATATGCTTCCCTTTCTCTTCCTACCTCAAGCAACATTTCGGCCCTATTGGCTTTGGAAAGAACAACCATTACCGCCTTCTGGTTCGCTCCTTCTTCTGTTAACTGATCGACATCTTTTTTGATCTTTCCATTGATCGATCTTACCTTATTGGCAAGGAGGTCCTTGATCTTCACCTCCAGTTGAGATTCGAGTGATACGGATTCTTCAAGCATCTCAAGGGAAGATATCTCTTCTGCCCTCTTTTCAAGTTCATCGAGTTGTTCGATGTGGCAATTCAGGTCAAATCCGTATTTCACTCCTTCAGATACAAATTTCTTCAATCGCAATATCCGATCATCGATCTCCCCGGTCAAACGTTCTACATAGAAATTTTGGATCAAGGTTTGAAGTTCAGCCAGACAATTCACTATCGGGATCAACGGTACTGATATCTCATCGGATTCAAGGATCCGGCGGCTCATATCGAGCAGAGAATCCCACTCAATTTCCTGAACACCCAATTTTCTCAAACGATCGATCTCTCCGAGTGACTCATACATATTGTTCTTAAGATCATCGATGTAGTTATCTTTCAGGAGTTTCTCCACATTATCATAAAGCTCACTTGTGAGGATGTCGGACAATCTGTAGTTCTCGTTCTTCAAGGACCTTTCAATGACACGTCTTACCGGTTCAACGTTCCTGGCTATCTCTTCATCCATGCCAAGTGCATCCACATCTCCGAGCAGTTTGTCAAGGTCCATCAGCTTTTCTCTGGTGAGCGCAATCTTCTGTTTCAGTTCAATGTTCGAAACCTTGGATAGAAGGTCCATTGTTTCCTGATGCAATTCTATAGGTCTCTCTCCGTTGTCGAACCTTTTTCTTAATTCCTTCAATTTCCGTTTTTGGGTCTTGGCGGAACTACCATCTTTTTCCAGGATGATGATCTTGTATTGTATCTCTCTCAATGTCCTTTCGACTTCCTTTTGGAAATAGTTCTCCGAGTCCTCGGCATATGTCTTCGTAAATTCCAGATATGAATTTCTAACTGCGATTGGACCCTTTTTGAACATCTTCTTGAATTCTTTGAACTTTTTCTTCAATCCTGATGTGTCAAATTGTTCCTTCCCTTTCTTAAGGAGGCCTTCCATTTCAGCTGCTTTTCCATTGAAATATTTTCTTCCATCGTCCTGCCATTGCTCATCAAGGGATATCTGGATCTCCTTCAAGAGGAATGAGGCGCCTTCGATGTTGCCTTCCTCTTCCAACTTATCCACTTCCTCCATCTTGGAATGGAGTTCTGTATCCATCAGGCCTACTTCGTTGAGTTCATCGAATCTTTTTTCTATCTCCGTTCTCAATCTTCCTTCAGTTCTGGAATCCATCTTTCCCAGATCAGTGAGGAACGGAGATAGTTCAAGTGAGATCTGCTTTCCATCGAAGAATCTCATCTTGGAATGGTAATGCTTGAGAGAGGACACTTTCTTTTGCAGATGCAGATGGAATGGATCGTCCACTTTATATTTTTCCAGCAATTCCTCGTATTGGCCGATCTGTTCCTTCTGTGATATCCTCATGTTCTCAATGACCTTCATAAGGCTCTCCAATTCATCCAGCATTTCCGGACCCTTGGAGGAATGGACCTTTTCATCCAGTTCTTCCAGAAAGAGTTCGATGTTGCGGTATTCCTTTTTTAGATCCTCCCGGTAGGATGGATGGTTCTCGTTCCTACCGATCAAAGATCTGATAGACGATACAATGAAGCGGAGTATGCCTCCCCATGAGATCTGGACGTCCAGGTCCCTTACGGCCATATATGATTTCAGCGCAAGGGTCAATTGACCATTCTGAAGATAGATCTCAGCCTTACCAAGGAGGGCTTCGAAATCTCTTGGATGCTGGTCAAGGATCCTTGAATACATGTCCATTGCGGATTCCAGGTCATCCAGCCCCATCATGGTCTGGGCCATTCCTCTCAGGATCTCTTCATTGTGAGGATAAAGTTCTACTGCCCTCTCCATGATCTTCTTTGCTTCCTCCAATTTCCCTGACTTGATCAGTACCTTTGACAGAGCCATTAGTCCTCTGTCATCATCTGGAACAAGGTCCAATGCCCTTTGAAGGATCTTAGCTGCGATAATAGGTTGATCAGAGGCCTGAAGGGCCGCTCCTGCATCTATCAGATTAGATGGATCGTAAAGGGGATACCTCAGCCCTCTCTGAAAATCATCCCTTGCTTCGCTCTCTCTGTGCATATCCGAATAGATCAATCCGAGTCTGATCCAGGAATCTCCAAAGTCTTTTTTATATGATATGGAGGTGTTTATAGACCTCAGGGCCTTTTTTGATTCACCAAGTTCATGCTCCAGATGGCCCTTCAAATACCATAAGAAGAAATTTTCGGGTAAGGTGAGAAGGAGTGAGTCGATCTGCTTCAACTTCTTTTCCAATCTACTTGAGAAATATCTCTTGAAATCGATCGGTGGGGCCTGGTTCTTTTCAAATGCCGACAGGCACACTTTACAAAGAAGTGTTTCCTCATCAACATCTTCTTGGGAACCGCAGAATGAACATTCCAATCAATTCACCTTCCCCATTCCTATTGAAGCCCTTATTTTCAACATCCCTTATGGCAGATTGGTAATTAATACCCTTTACCTAGTTATATTTTTCAGCATCATTTTCAAAAGAGACAAGTTGTGATCAGATGTGATCCATGATCCTGTCAATTGGAACCTCTTTTTGTTCTTTTGTCATCAGGTCCTTGACTGATATGGCTCCCCTTTTCAATTCATCTTCCCCCATCACTATGAGGTGGGAGCATCCCTTTGTAACTGCTGCATTGATAACCTTCTTGAAATTCCGGTCTGCGGTCTCGAAGATACACACACGGCCGTTTTTTCTTATCTCAATTGCCAATTGGAACAACTTCTCCTGTGTTCCATCCCCTATTGGCATCATATAGACGGCTTTTTCAGAGTCCTCATCCGAGGGAATGTCACCCAGGGCAACGATGACCCTGTCAAAACCCAGTCCAAAACCTATTCCCTCGACATCGTTCTCGAATACAGATGTTAGCGAGTAAGCTCCACCACCGCAGATCTGTTTCTCCGCTCCTAGCTCCAGGGCATCTATCTCGAATACCAGGCTGTCGTAATAATCGAGACCTCTTGAGATGGACGGGTCGAATTTAATGTCTGCATCAAGCCCCCTCAAAGTGTCCAGAACAGCTTTGATCTCGGCTATGAATAGATTCGATCCCTCATCAGATACCACCAGCGAGTCGAGTGCATTTTCATAAGTGTCTCTATCATATATCTCAGTGACAAACTTCACTATACCATCAGGGTCATTATCTCCGATTTTACTTAAATGATAGATGATCCCATCTTTGTCCTTCTTGTCTATTGCTATCATCAGGTCCTTGTCCTTCTCGGGATCAGCACCATGGCGTTTCAGAATAGAGGCAAGGAGACCAACGTGTCCTATTCTGACAGTATATCCCTGAAGGCCAACCGCATTCAACGCTGCTATCGCGGCTGCCACCACCTCTGAAAGCGCTAGTGGTGATCTCTTACCAATATATTCCAGCCCCATCTGCCAGAATTCCCTGTATCTCCCTTTCTGAGGTCGTTCATATCTGAAGCAGTTCCCAAAATAGAATATACGGATCGGTTTTGGATGGTTTCTCATATCAGAATTATAAAACCGCATAACAGGTGCGGTCAATTCAGGTCTAAGGGCGATCTCGCGTCCTCCTTTATCGAAAAAGGAATAGATCTGCTCGATCACCTGGGGTCCTGACCTTGCAACGAAAAGATCGGTATGTTCAAAAGTTGGGGTCGAGACCTCCTCGTACCCGAACGATCCGATGGCCTTTCTCATACGTTTTTCAACCCATTTTCTATCTATCATTTCTTTCGGTCCGAAATCCCTTGTTCCTCTGGGTCTTTGGAACTGTGCCATTTGAATGCCCTCTGCCCGGTCGAATGGGTTCATCTTATATATATGACCAACTTACAGGAGTTGCTTGCAATAGGAATCGGGCGTCAAACTCTCTTTCGAGGGGGTCTGAAATTGCCATGATCTGAATGGCAAGTGATATATAGGGGATGTTTCTTACTCCCCTTCCCGCAAGGGTGGTTCGGACTTGTCTGGACCTACTTTTTTGCGGGTAGTTACGTGCACCCCATGAGTAAGATCTATGTATATTATGGGGGAAGGAGGAAGGTGGAGCCCGTAGGGCAATGAAGCCTATGATCTCGATCATATGCATCCTGGACGTTAGTTGAGCCGGTAGTTATGCGGTTACTACGCCGTTTGGTGGATGGCTTGGCTCGGGCGCCGACGAAGGTCGTACCAAGTTGCGATATGCGGGGGGTAGGCACATGGAGCCTTTAATCCCCTGATTGCCGAATGGGACTTCCTGGCGTAAAGCCAACCACAATAGTGGTGGGGAACCCGGGGAATTGAAACATCTTAGTACCCGGAGGAAAAGAAATCAATAGAGATGCCGTGAGTAGAGGCGATCGAAAACGGCAGAGGGCAAACCGAATCCCTTATGGAAACATAGGGGAGATGTGGAGTGGCCCGGTTACATCTTCGCTCTCTAACCGAAAGTCGGTTTGGAACTCCGCGCCATAGAGGGTGAAAGCCCCGTATGGGTACGAGAGAAAGATGATTGCCGGGATCCAAGAGTATCGTACGTTGGAACTCGTGCGAGAATGTGGGTGCCAGAAACATCCAACCCTAAATACGTCCCGAGACCGATAGTGTACTAGTAGCGTGAGTGAAAGCTGAAAAGTACCCTTGACGGGAGGTGCAAAGACCCTGAAACCAAACGGTTACAGACTGATAAGGCGAGAAAGCGTAAGCGTCGTTTTATCGTTCGTCTCGAAAAACGAGCCAGGGAGTTCTGTTCAACGGCGAGGTTAAGTGGTTCATCCACGAAGCCGAAGGGAAACCGATAGCCCGCAGTTTTACGAGGGGCAGGGTGCGCTCGCCCGGAGTCGTTGGAGGGATACCCGAAGCCCGTCGATCTATACCTGGGCAGGATGAAGCCTGAGGAAACTCGGGTGGAGGTCCGAACCGTTGCTGATGTGCAAATCGCTCGGATGACCTGGGCATAGGGGTGAAAGGCCAATCTAGGCGGGCAATAGCTGGTTCCTCCCGAAATATCTCGCAGGATAGCCTCAGTGGAGATTGTTCGTGTTGTAGAGCACCATATGGGTGTTTAGGGGGAGAAATTCCTCGGCATTCTAATGAACTCCGAAGGCGCGAACGTCGTAGAAACTGGGAGTGAGAGCATCTGGCGTAAGGTTGATGTTCGAAAGGGGAACAACCCGGCCCGATGTTAAGGTCCCTAAGTGTTAACTAAGTGTGAAGGTCAAAAAGGGTCCATTGTCTAAGACAACTGGAAGGTGGGCTTAGAAGCAGCCACCCCTTAAAGAGTTCGTAACAGATCACTAGTCGAGATGATGGGCATTGAAAATGGACGGGGCTAAGTTAACCACCGATACATCGGATATTCGAAAGAATATATAGTAGGGAGGTGTCGTGCGTGGGTAGAAGCAGGGTCGTAAGGTCCTGTGGACCGCGTTCGAATAAGAATCCTGGTACAAGTAGTAGCAAAGAACGGTGAGAATCCGTTCAGCCGGAGGGGCTAGGGTTCCTCGACAATGTTCTTCAGTCGAGGGTTAGTCGGTCCTAAGGCTTACCTTAATCGGGAAGGCCGAAAGGGAAACAGGTTAATATTCCTGTACCTGACTATATTTTGCCTCTGGGGACGGATCGGGATAGGCCGAGCAGGTTCACCAGCCTGTTTAAGCGAAAGAAGTCCGTGGAGAGTTGTAATGACGAGAAGCGGATGAAAGCGTGATGAGGATGGCGTAACGCCGTCTTCGGTTGACTCCTGGTTCCCGTGAAAACCTCAGTAGGGTCGTATAGTCAGTCCGTACCGAGAACCGACACAGGTGCCCCTGGGTGAGTAGCCCAAGGCTTGTTGGTCCAACCGACGCGAGGGAACTCGGCAAATTAGCCCTGTATCTTCGGTATAAGGGGTGCCAGCTCCTAGCAGAGCTGGTCGCAGTGACAAGGGGACTCCGACTGTTTAATAAAAACATAGGTGGCAGCTAGTCCGAAAGGATTTGTATTGCCGCTGAATCCTGCTCAGTGCCGGTATCTGAAACCCCGTTCCAAAGGGACGAAGGACCGGTAAACAGCGGGGGTAACTATGACCCTCTTAAGGTAGCGTAATACCTTGTCGCTTAATTGGCGACTTGCACGAATGGCCCAACGAGAGTCCCGCTGTCCCCGCGTCGGATCCAATGAAAATGACTTA
>JAUVCN010000045.1 GCA_030595715.1 Thermoplasmatales archaeon | reverse complement strand
AAGCGCCCCGGATGGGATTCGAACCCATGTCAAAAGCTCCGCAAGCTCTCAGGATATCCAGGCTACCCTACCGGGGCATGATGATCATATGCGGGGGTTGCCCTAATCATGAGCATTATTAAAACCATTTGGCCCATGTTTATGTACTTACGAACGAATCAAGGTCCATGGAGATCAATACGGGCGCAAGGCGGATAGTAGATCCCGGAAGCTTCAGGGAGAAGACATCCCTTTTCATAAAAAGGTTCAATGAAGAGATAATAAGAAAATGTGATGATCTTTCTGTTCCGGTGGTAGATCTTTACTCCGAATTTGGATCCCCTGATCAGGAGGACCTGTTGAACCCCAAATATGCGATTGGTGACAATGCCCACCTCAATATCGATGGTCAAAAGAGGATAGCTGACATCCTCGAAAGGGAATATTTCATCGAATCGGATGAATTCGATACCATTGTCTGCCTTGGCGATTCGCATACCCAGGGATTCCCAATAAGGAATGATATATCAAGGAACGGAATGCCCATTGATCTTGATCTGGACCACCCGCACCAATTTCCTTACTGGTTGACAAGATCGACCAAAAGAACTTTCATCAACAGAGGGATCGCAGGGAACACTTTCTATGGAATGATCAAGAGATTCGATGTGGAAGTTGTTACACACATGCCTGATCACTGCATTGTCCAAGGAGGAACGAACGATTCGCTTCTTGGGACTCCATTCGAAGATTCGATAGGTGACCTGCAGGCAATAATCGATAGAGCAATAGAGAACGAGATAACACCAGTTATCTGTACCATCATTCCGCTGGGTTTCTAGATCGGTGTGATGGAAACAACATTGTTCCCTCTGAGGATCAGTGTTCCGAGTCTCCTTTTCTCCCCGTTCCTATCCTCTTCTGCGCTTTCAAGGACCATGTTCATGTACTCATCGTAGCCTGTAAGTTTACCGGTGATCTCCCTTCCATCCTTAAGATGGATGTTGACCACTCTTTCAAGGCTCTTTTCCAGAAGGTTCTGGGGCATTACCATCGAAACACACCTGTGAAGCCTACAAGGACATCCTGTATTAAAATCTTTCAATAAATCCTACTCGTCCCAGTGGTTACAGTGAGGGCATCTCCATGAATACTGCCGGGGGTATGGTTTCCCACAATATTTGCATTTGAATGTGGTCTTGCAACTGACACATGTAGTTGCCATTGCAGGTATATTGGAACTACACTCAGGGCATGAGAACCTTACACCACACTTCCTGCAAGTATCAGAATACTTGGAAACCGGTTCATCACATTTTGGACAATGCACACCAATATCTTTTTCACACTCTGGACATTTCCCGGATCCATTGCAGTTCTTGCATCTGAAGAACAGTTTCTTCCTTCCTCTTCCATTGCATTCAACACATTTCTTGGAATCAAAGCATATGGGACAGATGATCCCATAGGCATTCTTGTTCCTCCTATAATCTGCAGTGGGGTCGGACCTCCTCATCGCCTTTTTAACAGCTTCAGGATCGGGGGGTTCAGGTTCCTCCAACTCATATCCTTGTACCTTTATAGTATCCTTTACACTATCCATATCGAATCTGGACGCATCCACTGTCGGCTCGATCCATTCAACAGCTTCGGATCGTTCGATCTTGGGGGAATCTGAGAAACTGAATGTCTTGGCTTTTTCCAGTTCTTTCTGGAACTCATCAACGTCCTTTTCTTCGGACACGTCGGTCAATGTAACTGATGGATTAAAAGCATCTCTATCGACCTCTCAGAAAACAATTAATAAAGAATCCCATTTAAGGGCCGATGGCCGACCCTGCAATATGGCTTGTACCGGATGTCGACAGGTACCTATGGATGATCTCACTGATCTTATGCGGTATGCTCGGTTTCTACGCTTTTTCAAAAAAGGTGCTGGATGCCAAGGCCAGCATTCTTGCTTCAGTAGTCGGCCTGATCCTGATCCTTTATACGGATCTTTTCTGGTTCTTCCTGCTTCTGTTCTTTCTGATCGTGTCCTATCTTGTGACCGTCTGGAAGTATAACTACAAGCACCAAAGAGGAATATCCGAGGGAAAAGGAGGAGAGAGGGGTTTCAAGAACGTCCTTGCCAACGGTTCGATCCCATTGATCATTGGAATCCTCAATGAACCTTTGGACTCCATATCCGATGGATTGGCGGGCTTCATGTTCATTGTGGCCATCGCGATCGCGACGGCCGACACATTCGGAAGTGAGATCGGAATAATGGCGAATGAACCGAGGATGATAATATCACCGTCAACCAAGGTCCCACCAGGAAAGGATGGAGGAGTTTCCCTCCTTGGAAATGTGGCTGCCTTGGTAGGGGCTCTTGCGGTCTCTTTAGTTGGGATCATCTTCATTTCCGACCTTTTGATCCCATGGGGACCTCATGGACTCGAAGCCGGGATAATCCCTGTGGTCTTCATGACCATCATCGGTTGGATCGGATGTCAATTGGACAGTGTCCTTGGAGCAACGCTCCAGGAAAGAGGCCTTCTGACAAATAACACTGTGAACTTTGTTACGATAGGTATCGGAGCACTGGCCAGCATTCCTGTCTATCTTCTGCTCACCTCCCTCATTTGAGGTCACTGGACCCAAAGAGATAAATCCTTTTCTTCTGATGTCATATTGACGTAAAATGCCTTCAGCACCATTAACGGATAGATTGCTCCTTATCATATTGGATGGATGGGGACATTCGGATAAGGTCGAATATAATGCTATCAAGACCGGAAAAACACCCAATTTTGATTCACTGCTCGAGAAATATCCCTGGAGGTTGATCGAAACTTCGGGTGAGTATGTGGGCCTTCCCGAAGGACAGATGGGGAACAGTGAGGTGGGCCATCTTACAATGGGGGCCGGAAGGGTTGTAGATCAACCACTTGTCAGGATATCAAATTCCATTGAAGATGGTAGTTTCTTCAGGAATTCCGAATTGATAAAGGGAATGGATATGTGCAAATCAAAGAATGGGACATTGCATCTTCTTGGCCTCACATCATACGGGGGAGTTCATTCCAGAATTGACCACCTTTACGCTTTGATACAAATGGCATTGGACAATGGTGTTGAGAAAATAAGGGTCCATGTGATAACCGATGGCAGAGATGTGCCTCCCGATTCCAGCCTGGATGATATAACCGAGATGAAGAAGAGATTTAGGGACATGGATCAAAGGAACAGGGTAAAGATAGCTTCTGTTATGGGAAGATTCTTTGCGATGGACAGAGATAGAAGATGGGAGAGGACCGAGCAGGCATTCCAATATTATATTGCGCCAAAGGAGATCCAGTTCATCGATCCGGAGGATGCAGTAAGATATGCTTACGAGAACAATGTAACAGATGAGTTCATCACCCCATCCCAGATCGTCGATGAGAATGGCGATCCACTTGGACTTATCCAAGATGACGATACCCTGATCTTTTTCAATTTCAGGCCCGATAGGGCCCGTCAGATCACAAAGGCATTCATTTATCCCTTTTTTGACGGGTTCGTTCGGCCCAAGGTCGTCAAACCTCATTTTATCGCTATGACCGATTATGATGATTCCGTATTTACTCATGTAGCATTTCCCGAGAAAAAGTTAGACCTTTCCCTTGGAGATATCGTGTCCAGGAATGGTCTTTCGCAATTGCGTATCGCCGAGACAGAAAAATATGCACATGTAACATTTTTCTTTAGTGGTGGGCGGGAGGCCATGTTCGAAGGGGAGAATAGGATCCTGATCCCATCACCAAGAGTATCGACCTACGATAGTGAACCCGCTATGTCAGCAGCTGTGATCACCGAAAGGGTCATTGAAGAAATGGACCACGGGTCCTTTTGTTTTGGTATACTTAACTTTGCCAATCCGGATATGGTCGGACATACAGGGGTAATGGAGGCAACGGTCAAAGCGATCGAGGAAGTTGACTCATGTCTTGGAAATGTCATGGATGCAGGTTTAAAGAATGGCTACCAGATGCTGATAACGGCAGATCATGGAAACGCCGAACAGATGTGGAATCATAGGAAGAACATACCCTTCACCGCGCATACTACAAATCCGGTTTATCTCATATTCGCAGGGGAAGGAATACGAAAGGAAATGTCTCTTAGAAGTGGATATGGTACACTTGTCGATATTGCTCCCACTATTTTGAAACAGTTGGGATTGACCATTCCGGAGAAATATACAGGTTTACCTTTTACCTGAGATCACATTTTTTTCCGACGGGGTCAGTAAGAACCACTTCAAACAGATCAATATAATATCTGGCACGGGTCTATTCCACATCTCACATGAGTAAAATATATTTATAAAAACAGGTATCAATGGATTACATCAGTCAGACCTATTATTTGGGTTTTGAAAAGCAGAGAAGGAACCACACTGGGATGGTGGAGATCCAATAGCCTGGTCACCAAAGGTTAAAATATCGAGCCGGTGTTAGGGGCTTAATTCCCGCCCACTCCCCGTGAGGAGTCATCCTATCTCAGCTATCTTCCCGATAGGCTGGAACATTGGAGGTATAACATGAGAAAGAGCCTTGTGATGCTCGTTTTGCTTACCATGATAGCCACTTCTTTCATCGTAGCAGTGGAACCTACATCAGGGTCCACTGGAGGCATCATGGCCGATGAACCGATCATCCAGATAGAGGAGACGCCTCTCATTGAGGATATCGATAACGATGCAGTAATTGTGGATGAGATGATCGAGGGATCCACTGTTGTTGAACCTGTGAAAACCAGATTCGAGGATTCTCCGATCCTTATTTTCCATGATATTGATGAGGGCCGTCCATGGCCCATCGCACCTGGTGAGGATCCATCAAGGGGAGCTACCAACACTTCTACACTCTTATATTTCCAGGAAACACCTGGTCAGGTCGAATACAGCGAGGAAGAGAGCATGATCCTCGAAGGTGTTCTTCTTGAGGATAATAATTCGGATGGTGAGAGGAATTCCGGTGATCTTCCGATAGAGAAGGAATGGATCCGTCTTGAATGGGCACCCGGAACCGAATGGTGGACCATTATTGATATGCAGACCGAATGGGATAGTGAAGACCTTAACTTGACCCCTGGAAGATTTGCAATACCTTATCTTACACCTGGTGATGATAATGAATCCCATCGAATTTTCCTTTACCCGAATGTGACGAGCACAGCATCGAATCCGGTTGAACTATCACTCACTTATCGTGGTGTATGGACAACGGATGGAGCCCGCTTCTATAATCTGACACAAGAGGTCTATGATGTAATTTACAATACGAAGATCGGGTACGATGATGACGGGGATGCCCAGGAAAAGCAATACAATGGATTTGATGATGATGGTGATGGTGTCATTGATGATGGCCGGCCTGGCATCGATCCATTTGGAACGCCTGAAACTCCGTTTCAATATGATAATGGGTTAGATGATGATAATGATGGCGTCATCGATGATGGCTACCCCGGAATCAGAAAGGTCGGCAACCCAGAAGGTGTTGATGAGGAAGTCCTAAATGGCGTAGATGATGATGGTGATGGTCGCGTTGATGAGGACTGTTATGCGTTCATAGCCAGGAGAGGTTATGAAAAGAGGCTCTATGTGGAGATCTGGCATAAGACCTCTTTGACGATCGATGACAAGACCCCATCACATGGTCTCGTCGAAGTTGGAGAGGAATTCACGATATCCGGGTCTCTATCTGATATTTCTTTTGATGAGACGGTCATGGGAGCAAAGACATTACAGATGTTCTGGGATGGTCAACCGAAGATCAGAACGGTTTCGAGACCGTCCTCCTCGGGATATTTTTCAGAATATGAGTTCACCTTCAGGGTTCCTCTTGACGCACAAGCTGGACCGCATACGATCACCGTTGAGTTCAGTCCAGGGTTGAACCTGACACTCAATGATTATTTCAACCCGAGCAATGCCACAACCGAGATCTACGTTAGAAGACCCACCAAGGTGATCTTTGATAATGTGGATATCAATTATGGTGTTACATGGGTGTATAGAGGGACCACGATATTCATCAATGGCTCTATCGTCGATAAACTTTACTTTGAGAGGACCTCTCAAAGGGAAGGACCTCGCCTGTCCGTAGGAGGGGTAGACTATGGTACCCGTTATCGTTTTAATGTGATGTGGGGGCAATCTATACAACCATTCGCAAAACTATGGACCGGTCAATTCATAACAGATGATTACGGGAACTTCTCCATCCAATATGATCTTCCGGCGGGAAGCCAACCTTTGGGGCCTGTGACGGTACATGTGGAGACCAATTTTGATATCAATCCGTATTTGAATGAGAAGATATTCTATGGTAATTCGGAGAATTCCACCACATTCATGGTCCGTTCGAATACCGAGATCGAGATGTGGATAGACCAGAACAAGAACGATATCAATGATGAAAAAGAGATCGATTCTACAGGAGACCCAATGAACACCTTCATTACTAGGAAGGAGTTCGTGGGACCTGACGGCAAAGTATACGATTGGAACTATGCCAGGGTCAGGGGTGTCCTGAAGGATATGTCACAGTCATCGGGTGCTATTATTGTCGGCGTCCCCAACCAGGAGATCACTCTATATTGGGGATTCGGCAAGACATGGCAGAAGACCTTCAACCTTAGGACCGATTCGAACGGTAAGTTCAATAAGGACATCCCGATCGGTACTACTCATGCTCTAGGCCCGGTACCTGTCAGGGTATCGTTCTCTTCAGAGTATTTCACCAATTACTTCGATTCATCCACAATGGTGGATAGTGATGGGAAACCATTCTCTGTCGTGTCCTTCACGGAACTCAACATCAATGCAAGTATTGCGGTCAAGGGAAAACCCATCAGCGTATCTGGAACACTTCTTGATGACATGGGTGTAGGTATCGGGAACAGGACCATTCGATTATATCGACTGGAGACATGGGGGGGCAATTATAATTCTCTCAAGGTATCCGGTGGTCTTGGAACACCCATTGGTGAAGCGGTGACGAATTCAATTGGTAAGTTCGTTTTCAACGATCATATAATCGAGGAGATCATGTCCGTTGGTTCTATTTGGATCGTCGCAAAGTTCGATGGATCAAAGGAGTTCCCTTATGGACTTGGTGGTGTTAGATATCTACCGAACGATGCTTACTCCAAGATAATAGCATACCCAACAAAGATGGTAATTACGTCAGAGACCATTGTGGTCCTCGATCAGGTACCAGATGTCCTGGTCAGGAATGCTGAGGCAAGGATCACCGGTAAGTTGCTCGAGATGTACAGAGGCAAGACCATCAACAGAGGTGTCGGTGGTCAGACCGTCACTGCCTATCTGAAACAAGGAGAAGAGATATTCAAGCTTGGAACAGGTAGGACAAAGAAGGATCCGAATTTACCGGAGTTCGATGGTTATTTTGAGATCAAGACCCCGAACGTTGAATCCAAACTCACGGTAGGGTCCGTGGAGGTCATTGTCGAGTTCGTACCTGATGTAAGTTCAGAGGGTGTCGCTCTGTATCAACCTTCAGAGAACTCCACCGAAGCTGAAGTGTGGTCCTCGACAAGGGTCAAGGAGATCTACTTCGGACCAACCGATGAGGACAAGATCCCCGATGGAAGGTTTGATATGTACGAGAATAAAGTGGATAATCTCGTCTTCACATTCCAGATCCTTGAGGGAACTTCGGATATCGGCGGTGAGCCGGTGACCTATGGTGTTGTCTATCTCAATATTACCATGGGCTCATATGTCAATACAACAAGAGCCATATCTGATATCAGAGGAAGGGTTCATTTTAACTTCACTGCGAAGCTCAAGGATACTGCAACGGGTAACTTCTTCACCTTGCAATCAGACCAAGATAAGGATAATATCTCTGTTGAGATCAGTTTTGTCGGAAAGCAGGGATATACCGACAGCTCAAAGACCAGACTAGGGACATATCATCGATATGAGGAACCTCCACCACCAGAAACACCATGGATGTTCATTGTGTTTATCATAATGGTGGTCATTATTTTGGGAGGAATTGGTCTGTTCTTTTTCTACAGATACATCGAGAGGAGAAGAAGGCTGAAGTCATTGAAGAAGATCATCAAGAAAGCTGCAGATCAACTGGAAGCAGGTAATCCTTACTCCTACATCATCTTCAAGGCATACCAGAAATTGGGTGCTCATCTCAGAAGGTATGGTTTCATGAGACGTGATGCCGACACCTTCAGGGAGTTCGAGGATGCAGTCAGGACCGCACTACCTATTGATGAAAAGAGCCTCGATGCTTTCCTGGATATCCTGGAAGAAGCGAGGTATTCGAAGCACGTTATTGGTGAATCACATAAGCAGAAGGCCATAGGATGTCTGAGGGGAGTGGAATCATCGCTTGATTCGATCATGCTCGATGAGGAAACTGCACTGAGGCAGATGGAGCTTGCTGATGAAGACGTAGTGGACACCGAGATCGTCGGACCTAATGAATAGATAAGGGGGATGTTGAACCTATGAAATGGAACGAGGCAATCGCCATAGGTGTTGCAATACTGATGGGGCTGATATTCATTGCATATCCCCTGGGGTCAGTGATCCTGACCGCTGGTGGAGCTATAAGCGCAGAACCGAAGTTCTCTGCCTTTAATGATGGATACAGTGACATCAGCGAATTCGTATCGGACGTGGAGAGCTACAATATCCATGTCCGTGGGTCGATCTACTTTGACGGATCAGGAGCTAATGATGGGGTCTATGATTACAAGGTCCGCTCCATTGTTTCAACCCCCACTATTCTGCTAGGAGACCTGATCGATCCTGAGAACACGATATATCTGGCAATAGGTGTGGAAAGGGAATATACTCAGGAAGAGCTCAGGGCGATAAGGTCATTCCTCGCAAGAGGTGGGCATGTGATCGTGGCAGATGATTTCGGTAACGCAAATCAGATCGCCAAAGATTACGGAGTAACCTTTTTTGGAGGACAGTTCTACGATGAAACGTGGGATCGTAATGCCAATTACACAATAGTCGAAGCTCATATGGGAAGTGACCTTTATGATAAGGACGGTGTAAGGGTCTGGTCCAAATCCAATCCAGTTGGAGATGGTGTCTGGGACGATGATCAGGATGCCGATGGAAAGATCGATGAGGATGATAACACCGGCTCATCACAGAACTATGATGACGACAGGGACAATGCCAAGTTGGATGGCGACCTACGCGATAATGATAATGATGGTATTGTCGATGAGGAGAATGAGGGCATAGATGAGGATCCCAGGGATGACGATGTCGTTTTCAGGCCCAGGGGAGATGCTGATATACTCTGGAAGGGACATGAGAACATCGATATCGAATGGATAGATGGTATCGATAATGATGGCGATGAGATAGTTGATGAGGATCTTCAATCCTATCAGCTCATCACCTATAAACCCACAGGTTTATCCTCATCTGTCAGACCATGGGTCTGGGCAGCAGGTTCCTCGAAATCCTTCATTGATATGGATGACAATGGAATACTATCCATTCCTAGCGGTGACCTCAAGGGAAAGAACGCTGATGAGGTTTCATCCGTAGGCAATGAGATACAGTTCTGTATCGAGCTACCGATCGCCGAGGATGGAACAGGAGCGGTCGATGTAGTAACAGGAATATCCGCAGAGACCATCAAAGATGCTGATGGTGAACCGGCAAAATACAAGGTGAGAGAGCTCAACCCTGAAGCTGACAAGGCCATAACGGAACTTGGATCGATAGTGTTCATTTCCGATCCATCAATATTCATGAACGATTTGTATTTGTTGAACCATATCAGATATGACGTCAACCTCCCATTCGACCCTGAAGGTAATGGGGAGGATGATGACGGTGATGGCCTGATCGATGAAGATAGGGAGATACTCAGAGAAACAGGAGAGATCTCAGATGAGGATATAGATGACAGGGACGATCTAGCAAACAACTCCCCGGACTATTGGTCGGATAGAGAGGTCGATACGTTTGATTGGCTTGGAGATGACATGAGGGGGAAACCAAAGCTGGATTATGATAATCAGCAGTTCCTGATGGACCTTATCCATCATCTTTGCCCAGCTGACCAGGGAGAGACCAACTTGATCTTGGTCGATGAATCCAGACATTCTGTGGATTCACACCTGCTTAAACCAATATATCGGACAATGCATGTTACTGGATTCATAACGTCAAGTCCATATTATGCATATCCCATTGTAATATCCATAGGATTCCTTATGATATTCGCTGCTTTGTTGATCAAGGATAAAGAGAACTGGGCTCACCAGTTTGACATTAGCCGCCTTGTTCCAAGGAAGACGATACCAGTTGATAGTAGACTTCAGACTACCAAGCTCCGTCTCGCGTTACGTGAGAAAGTGAGATTGATCAGGGGATTGAGCCCCGAGGAGTTTACTTCATTGAACGAAAGTACTGTGTTGAGCACCATCAAGGATCCGGATCTGATCGAGCTCCTGCAGAACCAGGAACGTTTTTATTCAGGTCAGGAGATCTTACGCTTGATGGAGAAAATAAAAAAGATCCAGAACATCTGATATAGGATGGAGAAAATAAAAAATAAAAGGTGATGAGAAATGACACCGGATGGAACCCAACCAGCACCGCAGGTACCGGGAGCGCCTCCAAGGGCGCCTCCCCAGAAGCTACCCCCGAGGCCGGGTGCCGCACCAGCAGCACCTCCTCAGGGAGCACCTGCTCCGAAAAAGCCTACCGGCACCTCCCCAGAGGTTCAGAGGGCGATCAAGGGTGTTTCTGCAACCTCGAGCGCTCTGATTGCAGAGGTAGAAAAGGCCATTATCGGTAAGAGAAATGTGCTTGAGCACGTTCTTCTTTCGATCTTGGCGGACGGCCACATTCTCTTCGAGGATTTCCCTGGAACAGCAAAGTCCCTGATGGTCATGACCTTCGCGGACGCCCTGGGATGCAAATACAGGCGTATTCAGTTTACGCCAGATCTGCTTCCCACTGATATCACAGGGACCTACATTTTCGATGAGAAGGACAACGAGTTCAAATTCAGACCAGGTCCGATATTTGCTAATATCATCCTGGCTGATGAGATCAATAGGGCACCACCGAAGACCCAGGCTGCTATGCTTGAGGCCATGCAGGAGAGAACGGTGTCCATTGAGGGTGTGACTCACAGACTGCCAAAGCCCTTCCTTGTGATGGCAACCCAGAACCCGATCGAACAGGAGGGAACGTATCCCCTCCCAGAAGCTCAGGTGGACAGGTTCATGCAGAAGATGTCCATGGGATATCCGTCAAGGGAAGATGAGAGAGAGATCCTCATCAGAAGGATGAGAAGAGGAAAGGACCAGGTGGATATCAATACCATAACCACCCCCGAGAAGATCATCGCAATGCAGCAAGTGGTCGAGAAGGTCCATATGGACCCCGCTCTCTTGACATATATCGTTGAGATCGTTTACAGGACCAGAGAGGACCCAAGGGTTGTCGTTGGAGCATCTCCAAGAGGTTCGATCGCTCTGTTCAAACTCTCGAGAGCAAGATCTGTTCTTCAGGGTAGGGACTATGTCACTCCTGATGACGTAAAGGCCATTGCAATGCCTGCGCTCGCACACAGGATCATACTCAAACCCGAGCCAAGGATCCGTGGTGTATTGGCACAGGATATCATAAACAAGATTCTGGCTGAGGTACCTGTACCTGCTGTCTGATCATATGATGGACCGGTCCATAGGGGGAGACCCCTATGACCAAAAGAGAAAGTGGTGTGAACATGTGGACGAAAAAAGCAGCTTCCATTGTGAGTATGTCGGTAATAACGATCTTGCTTGGTCTAGCTACGCGTAATCTACTATTGATAATGATAGCAATTGCCGGTCTCGTCTACACTACTGTCAGCGTTTTTGCCAATACTTCTACGAGGTTAACGGCAGACAGGGAGATGTCCCAAGAGAAGATCTTTGAGGACGGGACAGTGAAGGTAGAGCTCAGGATCCTTAACCAGGGAGGCAAGACAGGCTTCCTGGAAGTTAGGGATAAACTTCCAAGAACGATCCAGCTTAAGGACGGTACGAACTATACCTACCTTAACCTGAATCCCAAGGGAGCTACCAGGCTCAAGTATTCCATCAAGTGCCCCCTCAAAGGGGTCTATCATATAGGCCCCATTACTTTAAGGACACATGATCCCCTGAATATGTTCTACAAGGAGAAGACAGTGGCCTTCGAGTCGAACCTTACGGTATTCCCACAGGTCAGGGACATCAAGGAGCTTTATATCAAATCAAAGCAGCCAAAGATGTATCCTGGTGAAATGAAGGTTAAGATGCCCGGTCCTGGATCAGAGTTCTTCGCGATCAGGGACTACATGCCGGGTGATCCCTTCAGGGATATCAATTGGAAAGCATACGCCTCGACCGGTAAACTCCTTGTGAATGAGCATGAAAGGCTCTCTGTATCAGATATCACGATATTGTTCGATTCAAGAACCGCCTCAAGGTATGGGATGGATTCGGACAATGCCAATCTATATGGTGCAAGAGCCGCTGCGACACTGGCCAATTTCTTCCTTAAGAGAAGGGATTCGATCCAGATGGTGGTGTATTCAGACAAGGTTCTCACAATAAAGAAGGGAACTGGACAGAAGCAGCTATTCGAACTACTTACCGCTTTGGCCGGTGCCGAACCCAAGGGGGATATTCCCCTTTCCGGTATCGTTGAAGTAGCAATACCATACATGCCAAGGCAGTCACCAGTTATTGTTATCACCAACCTCGAGGAGGATGACTCCATGAGGAAGGCAGTATCTATGATGATGATGCTGGAGTTCGATGTGACCATCATTTCACCCAATTCAATTGAGTTCGAGATAATGGCTAAGCAGAAGAAGGGCGAGAAGATCAACGCCGCTGCTTACGACATCCTTCGATTGGAAAGGGAGATAATGATGCAGGAACTGAGAGGATATGGTGTCAAGGTAATCGACTGGAAACCGGCGACACCTCTCACCCAGATCCTGATGGAGGCGAGAAACTATTGAGGTGAGGTTAAATGGCTGAAACAAAAGATGATATAGAGAACCTGGTCCCACTGGAGATCGGTCTGCAAGCAGGCGAGACCGTGATAATGTGGGGTTTGGGGATACTGTTCTGGCTGATTTCCTTTGTCTTTATGGGACTCGCCGTCGGTTGGGATTTTGGAGGTTTCTTCGGTCCTACGATGTATATTGTAGGAGGAGGATTCCTTCTCGCTTCCCAGTTCGTAACACGTTGGAACCCACTCAAAACGACACGTATGCCGATCACTGGTATCGTGATTTGGCTTTGGGTGGTAATATTTGGAGCTCCTATCCTATACTGGGGATGGGAGGTCTATTCTGATTCGAGTATGATATGGTTCGTTGTGGGCTACATCATTCTTGCAGTTCTCACAACAGGAGGCCTGTTGGCCTCGAACTTCCTAACTTCACTGAAGATAATGAACTGGATGAGCCAAGATATGAGGTCGACACTGTATGTCCTTGGAATGATATCGATCATTATCGGTATCACCACCGTGGGATTCAACAACAAGGCCCTTCTTGATCTTGAGGAACTTACCTGGTTGCAATGGGAGGTACTCTATGTATTCTCCATGAGCTTCCTGTTCATGATGGAGCTTCATAATGGGGCTCACCGGTTCAATGATATCATCAAGTATGCCAAGGAGAGAGCAACTGGCGAATTCAGCTTGACCCCTGTGATAAATAGCTATTACATAATGGGTTTCATCCTGATGGTTATCATAGGATTTGGAGTCCAGCTGATGCTGGTGATCAACTTCTTCATAAGATGGATCACCCCTTATCTAAGTGAACAGATGGCAAACTCTGTAATGATGAACTCAGTATATTCTGTTGTGTTCACCGTTGCAGCGATATTCATCCCGATCTGGATCGTTTTGATCATGTGGATGGAGTTCAAGAATCGGAGAGAGACTGCCGAAGAAGACCTGATGAGAAGAAAAGTGGAAACGGATACAACACCAGGTATCTACTGATACCCCTTTCCACTTTCTTTTTTTTTATTTTATAGCACTTATCGAAGATGTTCCTATTTGATCCGGGAATTTTTATAAAAAATATTCAATTATAGCAACCATCCTTTAAAGTTTTAGTTTTATTCCCTATTGGTGTGCTTACAAAGAACCGATCCAATTTCAAAGGTAACCTTAAATGGTATTTTGCCTTTGGTTGAATGTGATCTTTCTCTCTCACCCGAAGAACAACCCTCTAAGGGCTTCCATAGTTATGTTGGCAATAACAGCTTCCCTCGCTCTGGTGATAGTACTTTCAAGTCTTTCCATCGGGATTCGTGAAAGCTCAAAGATCTCCTTGGACAATGTGGGGGCTGATATGTATGTTGTTCCGGAGGACCTTCACCCCCTTCTAATGGACCTGCAAAGGTTCGATCAGGGTTGGTCCGTGCAGAGAGAGATAGAGAATTCCCTTATTGTTCCACAATATCTTTCACCCAGATTATCAGACACTCTGTTCTATAGTTTTGAAGACACACTTGGAGAGGTTAACGTATTCGGCATAGAACCTGGAAAGGAGGATGATTTTCATCAATTCAGAACAGTCAGGGGTAGCTGGTTCTCCACACTCGATGATCCTCTACGTATGAAGTACATAGATCATGGGACCATCGATGAAGGAGAAATGACATATGAAGTAATGATATCAATGGAATTCCAGAGGTCCACCGGATTGAGGGTCGGTGATAAGGTATCCTTGACACCTTCACTGATATATGAGAACGGGTCACAGTTTACGATAGAGGGGGTATTTGTTGACACTCTTTCCAGATTATCAAGATCCATACTTGTCCATCTTGGTGAGCTACAATACTTAAAAGGTCTTCTAGAAAGAGATACTCTGACCGAGATCCTCCTTGATTACAATGATAATGTCGATACTGATGATGTTGAAGAATGGTCAAAGAGCGATGATTTCACTTTCAGAGATATAGTTGATATCATTCCGAAAAGAAAGATCCTCGAAGATATTTATGGGTTCCTCGGTATTATAAATGGATTCACAGCAATGGTGATAGGGATAACCCTGTTCATATGCCTGATCTTTACATCTACTATCTTCATGATATCAGCGAAGGAGAGATCAAGGGACACATCCATCTTAAGGGCTATTGGAATCCCTTCATGGAGGATCTTTCAATGGGTTATTATGGAGTCTACTCTCTTTTATGGAGTAGGTACCGTGATCGGTGTCAGTTTGGGAGCTGGAGCAATTTATGTTCTGAATCTCATTTTAATGGAGGGATTTCCCCTGCTTCCTGAAGGTTTCAAACCCTTCATGTATGATGGTTCAGTTATAGTATTGGCGGTTGTGCTATCGTTCATACTGGCGATATCATCGTCACTCCTACCGGCGATAAGGACCTCTCTGATATCACCAATGGGATCTCTCAGAGGTGATGTCTCCTGATCCCTATCCGATTTTTCAGGAGATGGGGGAGGAACCTTCTTACAATAATTGCACTTGCTGTGTCCTTTGCAATGGTAGTTAGCCTTGCATCCATATCCTTGGGATTACATGACGCTTCGGTCCAGAGGATGGAAGATTCTCCAAGGGACCTGGTAATCTCTTCTTTGGGATTGGAACCATCAATAGAGAATGTTCATTCCTCCTCCTATGCTCTGGATTCGGACGGAGTGAACTTCTCCGCTGTTATGCCTTTGCTGACACTTATAGGGAGCATTGTCATTCCTGATCAGGCCGACGCAGTGGAATTCCTTCCAGGGCATCCTCCCAATATAATATTTAACATGGACCGAAGGGAGGATATTGGTGTTCTTGGGTTGATACCTGAATTGGCCAATGATTTCATGGTGGATGATTCTCTGATCATCCGTTCGGAGAGATTGGAAATGAACGGTTGGTTCGAGGAGGAAGGGGATCCATTCCATTATACTGGATATTCCACGGACCATTTCTCCTCGGAGATATTGATAGATGAGAACATAATGGAGAGATATTCTCTGGAACATGGCGATATCGTCTACTTCATCGGTCCTTCCGGGACCCCGATCTCATCTTTAAGGATCTCGGGATCAGTGAAAACCTCGTTGATCGGTGCGGGTCTGACCCAGGAATTGGTTTCCGGTATAGGTATCCTTCATCTATCCGAACTTCAGTATCTTACCGGCTATCATATAAGATCATCATCGAACGGTAACAGGACAGACCTGGCAAATGCGATCTATATCGACCTGAACAAGGATAGGAATGGCCCAGACAGTATCAATGAGGTCGTAATAGGGCTTGAACAGCAGTTCCCAGGCCTGAAGATATCATCCAAGGAGA
Organism: Thermoplasmatales archaeon; assembly: GCA_030595715.1. Taxonomy (GTDB): domain Archaea; phylum Thermoplasmatota; class Penumbrarchaeia; order Penumbrarchaeales; family Penumbrarchaeaceae; genus Penumbrarchaeum. The sequence goes on along the minus strand of JAUVCN010000045.1, from coordinate 5,969 downwards.
ACAGGATATATCGATTGGAAGAGGAGGTTTTGGTCCTTGAAGTGTTCTCAATGGGTGTAGGAATAACGACTCTTTTCATCGGTGCACTCTTTCTTTCATCCATAATGGTGATCGATGTGGAGGATAGAAGGGGTGAGATCGCCTTGATGAGGGCTATCGGTATATCAAGGCGGACGATCTATCTTCAGATCCTGAAGGATTCCCTTCTTCTTTCCATGCTCGGAGCTATCGTAGGCCTGATACCAGGATCTATTGGGTCCGGGCTGCTAGATCGGTATTTAAGGTCATTCTACGGCGTGGACATGGTTTTTTCGAAGTTCACCCCTGGGATGGTCATGATATCGTTCCTTTTCCTGATCATAATGGTGGTGACCTTTTCCATTCTTCCCGGAATAAGAAGCACTTCAGCTGATCTACAAGTGGGTCTCGGGTCGTTCAACCATAGATAGATTGATTATTTGATTTGTCATACCAGGTTTACAAGGTGTAGATATTGAAAGTGGAACTCAATAACATATCCAAGGTCTATAAAATGGGAGATTCCTCCGTTCATGCATTGAAGGGAGTTGATATCATTGTAAAAAGTGGAGAATTCCTGTCGATAATGGGACCTTCAGGTTCTGGCAAGACCACTCTATTGAATATGATAGGAGCCCTGGATCGACCAACATCAGGAACGGTCCTTATCGGCGGGACCGATATAACGAACATGGCAGAATCCGGTCGTTCCAGATTGAGATTGAACAGATTCGGTTTCATTTTCCAGCAATTCTATCTATTACCGGCCCTGAATGCTTTTCAAAATGTCCACCTTCCTATCAAGGAATCGAGGAAATTCGGGCATGGTGGAAGGAAAAAGGCAAGGGAACTTCTGGAACTCGTTGGTGTATCAGAGAGAGAGAAGCATTTACCATCCCAGATGTCGGGAGGAGAACAACAGAGGGTTGCAATTGCCAGAGCATTGGCAAATGACCCTCCTATCATACTTGCTGATGAACCCACCGGTGAATTGGACACGGAGAATTCAAGGCATATTATGGATATTCTGAGAGATCTCAACAAGAATATGGGCAAGACGATAATGATAGTTACCCATGATCCGGAAGTGGCCAGAAGGTCCAAGAGGACCATCAAGATGAAGGATGGCCAGATCATAAAATGAACATATTTACATAGTAAGATAAGGTGGGAAACATATATATAGGGTGGAAAAACCATTCCATTACCTACTTATAAAACAAGTCTTACAAATTCAACAGGGTTCAGAGCCAGAGGTTTAAACTCATGAGTTCTTCTGGCAACAGGTTCCGATTGAGGTGAACGTATGTTGAAGAATTTTTACAATAGAACAGGTAAGGCATTTGTCATCCCGGTCCTATTGGCATTCATTCTCGTGGTCCCGGCCATGATTATTGGTGCCGGAGGAGAAGACGGACCGACAAGGGTCGCAACCAATGATGATGATTTCACAGGCATTGTGGATATGTCATCACAGGTGATGGAACAATATGTCCATGGAGCGGATTTTAAGGATAATGTAGGTTATTCTATGAAGACCGCCTATGTGAACAGCGATATGAGAGAGGATCTGATCATTTCTGCTCCCGGATATAACAATTCAAAGGGAGGCGTTTTCATCTATTACGGATGGTCCACTGATAGGGAACTATCACTTAATGATGCTGATGTGATCATTGACGGCCAGGTGGACCTTGGCTATTTCGGTCTCGATATCGCTTGCGGAGACGTGAACAATGACGGCCAGGTAGATATCCTCGTCAGCGGTTTCCAGGATCGGATCATATCCGGATCGTATCCCATTCAGAATACGATGTATCCCAATGTCTATCTTTTCCTTGGTGAAGCCACTTTGCAACAAGAGATACACTCCTATGATGCTGATGTAATATTCATAGGTCAGGGACCTGAATACGGATTCGGGTGGGACATCGAACTTGGTGATGTTACCAACGATGGATATGATGATGTCGTGATATCCGAATATCTGGAAACTTCCTCCTATGCAGAAGGATATGTCTATATTTGGGAGGGTCAGATGGCCATGCAGCCATCCTATAATGTCTCAAATGGTGAATATGACAACAGGATATTCACATCGAATTCAACCACTGCCGGAGGATATGGATATTGGGGACTCGGTTCAAGTGATCTTGCTCTTGGTGATATCAATGGTGATGATTTTATTGATATCTTGATAGGATCGGATATGATCAATTCGAACGGAATGGGATCTGGAGAGGTCGAGGTCGTCTTTGGTGGAGACTCCCTCCCCATGGAGATAGATCTTATGACCTACTCGCACGTGATGATAGGATCATTCCCAAATTACGGCCTTTCCAAGGTAACAACAACCGATTTCAATGGTGACGGGGTCGACGATCTGATCGTAAGTGCTCCCTTTGGATTCTTCGATAGGAAAGGAGGTATCTTCCTCTTTTATGGTAGTAATCTTTTCCTGTCCGGTACCACATCGATACTTGATTACGATTTCCTCTTTAGAGGGCCCATTTCCAACTGGGGATTCGGGATAAAGGGCGTGGATGATAAGAATGGAGATGGCAAGGGAGATCTTCTCATTGTATCGGACAAGGGATGGGAAAGTGATGGCAAGGGATGTTATTGCCTCGTCTATTCCTCGACTGCACTTGCCTTGACCCAACCCATCTACTACATGCAATTCGAGACCCCCGACTTCATTGTGAGAGGACCTGCAAAGAATACATTGTTCGGACATCGGGACCTGGATAACTTCGTGTTCCTTGATATCTATGGGGATGGAATAAATGAATTGGCGGTCAGTGCTCCTATGGGTGCATACAAGGACAACCTGCCCCAGAGCGGTGTCGTATTCTTACTCTACCAGGATCCTTCAACGATCGAGGTGCAGGACTTCCAGCTCCTGGATGCAGATGGACCTGATGGCAACATCCTCGGTGCAGGAAAGACATATCACTTCATGGGATATGTGAAGAACACCTGGGATTTCCTTGACTTCAAGACCATCGATGTGACCCTTCTCATGCATGGTGGTGCAATGGAAGGGAAGGCCATATCAATGAAATGGGACAGAGGCCTTATGAGGATGATCGAGGTCAATGATCCTGATGAGTTTGTGGAGATCGAATCCAGCTCCTTCAATCCTGATGATGAAAATGGAATGTGGATATATTTCAATCTGACATTCAATCCTAACATACCAACAGAGGAGATGATGGACATGATAGTTGATATCGTTGCAGGAAGAGACCTTGCATTGACGCTATCTTATCCCTCCATATTCAAGGTTGAACCAGATATGGATTTCCTCGGAGATCTCACCGTTATCAGCGAATATAACGGCATCCTCGACAAGGGTTCCTATGTAAGACCTGGTGAGAAGATCGAGGTTACGGGGATCAAGGCTGTCTATCAGGGAACCGAGGCTGTTCCTCCGAATTATTACTTCGGCATCAAGATGACAGATAATGTTGGAAATGTTTTCCTTAATATCTCTTCATCGGGAATGGATATCTATTTCACATATCGGACCCAGGAGATAGCAGGTAGGGAAGAGTTCAATATCACCTTCGTTGATCTCGTCGGTGAAGCGGATAATGTTGCCGGATTGGTAAATTTCTTCTATCTGGTGGACGTGGACCTTCCCGCAGCACCTGAAGAGGTTCTTGTCCGTGCTGATTCCGATATCGACACGCTAATCGGATATGACAATGATCCTGAAGTGTTCGTTACATGGAACCCTGCCTTTGACGGAACAAGCGAGGTCATAGGATACATGTATTCAAATGAAGATGGAGGCGGCACGGGTCAGGGTATATTCACAGAATCAACACAGGTGGTCTATACAGATATCAAAGAAGGCTGGAACGAGATCTATGTGTGGTCGGTTGATTCCGCAAGCAATTTCGGTCAGTCTCAGATCGGAACCATTTTCTACGATGTCGATATGCCAACCTTTGGTGTCCCGAATCCCGCTCCGGGTTCATGGGTAAGTTCCAATACTGTGAATTACGAAATGGGGATAAATGATTTCGATGGTTCAGGTGTTAGAGGAAGCTCCGTTGAGTACGCCGTTTCCTTTGATGGAGGAAGGACCTTCTCAGCATGGGAACCAACGAATCTGAGAAATATGGGAGAACAGGTGACCGTCAAGGTGTTCCTTAACTTCCGTGAGGGTGATGAGAATTTCATCAAATGGAGGGCAAAGGACATTGCCGGTAATGGATTCGTGATCTCCGATCCATTCCAGGTAAAGGTCGATACTGTGGACCTATCCTACAAGAACCCAACACCTGTGGAACCGGTCGGAGAGGATTACGTTGTTTGTGGTATTACACTTACAGACACTGGTTCCGGTGTCGATGCAAGCACCATCGAATATTCGATCTCCCATGATGGTGTATCCAACTATGGGCCATATGGTAGGTTCGATATTTCCGGATCCTATGACAGCATCGATGTCGAGACACCCCCCATCTATTTCGAGAAGGACACTCTGAACTATATCAAGTGGAGAGCAAAGGATACCGCGGGAAATGGGTATATCTATTCTGAGGACCTTCCAATAGATATACTTCCAGAAGAGATAAACAGGGATCCTGTCCCGATAATCTCATATCCTCTCTCTCAGGTAAAATACTTGGAGAGCCAGCAGATCCTATTCGATGGTTCCAAATCTGTGGATCCTGATGACGATGAGATCAAGTTCCTCTGGTATTCTGACAAACAGGGATATCTTGGAACGGATATGGTATTCAGTAAATACCTTACACAGGACAACCACTTGATCACACTTCATGTGTATGATGGTGTTGCAAACAAATCGATATCTTTGGAGATAAGCGTGATACCAGACCCAACTGCTATTGATACAGATGGAGATGGTATACCCGATTTTATCGATGATGATGATGACAATGATGGACTGCTGGATATTCAGGAGGATCTGAACAAGAATGGTCTGATCGAATATGATCAGAATGAGACCGATCCCAAGAAAGTGGACACTGATGGTGATGGGATCAATGATTTCATCGATCCTGCCCCACTCGACCCCGATGTTAAAGAGATCGATAATGATTCGGACCTACCATGGTGGATCGCATTGATGATCTTCATACTGGTCTTCATCGCCCTTGTTGTCGTTGCTATTCTCTTTGTGTTGAAGCAGAGATCTGACAAGAAGGGATTGGATGCAAGAAGAACACTGAGAAGGACGAGAAGGAACGTCAGACGTTTCGAGGTTCTAACCGGTGTTCCAACCAACGATCTTCCTGCTATCGAGGCGGTTCAGTGGGCTCTTCCGGCTGTTATCAATGAGGCGTCCGAGTTTGCCATTGAACCAATGGATTCTGATGATCTTCTTCCTGAAGCTCCAGAAGATGTTCAGAATGAGCAGGACGTTCCCAAACCTGACCTTGAGGATATGGAGGTCCCAGCACCTGCAGGCGTACCGATGGAGCCGCAGGTTGGTGCAGATGAGGTTCCAGGTCCTGAGGCACCTGGAGCACCGGAACCAGAAGAAACGCCATTGGATGGAACAAAGATCCATAATTGTGCGCTCTGTGGTTCGGAGATACCCGTTCCTGAAGGAGCAAGCAGTATCGAATGCCCACTCTGTGGTGAGATAAACAATCTCTGATATCGACCGTGATATCGCGGTTCATGCCCCCGGCAACGGGGGCTTTTCTTTGTTTTTCTTGAACAATGTAGAATTGTTGTTTAAAAACAAAGTGCGCATAATGGTAATGTAGAATTGCCGGTCCATTACTGCTGCATCTCGAACTCAGGTGATCAATGTCAATTGACGAGATCTTGAAATTGCTGAGCGATTTATAGCTGTTATGGAATTTCAAGACACGCACAATGGTGGTATATTATTGACGAACCATTGCTGCTGTGGGTTGAAATTGCGGATACTATTGGTATTGACGGGAGCAATTTACAACCTC
>JAUVCN010000114.1 GCA_030595715.1 Thermoplasmatales archaeon | reverse complement strand
GGAGGAGGGTGTGAAGTGATGATGGCCTGTGACGTTGCATATGCTTCAACAAAAGCAAAACTGGGACAACCGGAGATCAATCTGGGCATCAGCCCAGGATTCGGTGGGACCCAGAGACTTACAAGGCATATCGGCAGGATGAAGGCCAAGGAGCTTCTGCTCACCGGAGATACCATCTCCGCACAGGATGCTTTCGAACTGGGCCTGGTAAACCGGGTATTTGAACCTGAAGAACTGATGGACAAGGTCATGGAACTTGCAAGGAAGATCGCCTCCAAATCCAATGTCCAGGTATCGTTCATCAAAGCACTTGTTAACAAAGGTGCGGATGTGGACCTTGCAACGGCCAACTATCTGGAGATATCATATTTCTCCTCTTCTTTCTCAACTCACGATCAGAAGGAAGGAATGACCGCATTCATCGAAAAGAGAAAGCCCGAGTTCAAAGACGAGTGACCTTTCATATCCCTTCCAGGACCTCATCGATATACTGGCTGATTATCTTCATCTGTACCTCGGGTGCTCCCTCGCCGATGATCGCAACCAGTGAGTCATGTGGAAAATCCGATATCGGGTTCTGCTCTATGACACCGCGGGCACCAAGGGTGATAGCCCCCCATATGGATATCTTGATCCCTTCTTCGGTGTTGTAATGCTTTGCTATGGATGAGAAGTGTTTGAACTCCCTTCCTTTATCGTTCTCGAATGCAGCTTTCTGAATAAGTAGCCAACCAGCCTGCAGATGGGCGAGGTTGTCAGCAAACTCGTTCTTCTTCGAACCATGATCGAAGAGAGGCCGACCGAAAGCCTTCCTTCTCCTTGCATGCAGCAGTGCCTGTTTGTAAGAGCCCAGGGCAGCACCGAATGCAAGCGAGGCCACCCCGATCCTGCCGTAGTTGAATAATTCCATCGTTTGATAGAATCCCCTTCCAAGTTTGCCAAGTAGGTTCTCTTTCGGGACCTTCACATCATTGAAGCCGAGAGTGCAAAGATGGGATTCCTTCCATCCGTATTTGTTCATCCTGGCCCGGGTCAGTCCCTCGACATCGCCGTTGATGACGAACATGGAGATCCCCCGATGTTTCTTTTCAGCTTCCGTGTCCGTGACCGCTGTGAAGATAATGTCATCTGCGAAATCGGCGTTGGTGATGTACGCCTTCATACCATTGACCAGGTAGTGGTCACCTTTGTCCTCCGCAAGGAGCTTGATGGCGGAAGCATCGGATCCGGCTGAGGGTTCCGTGTTTGCAAATGCAAATAATCTCTTTCCTGCCATGCCAGGTCGAAGATATTCATTCCTCTGAGCATCGTTCCCGTAGAGGAAAAAGGCCTGGTTCCCCAGCTGACCCTGGACGAAAGTGGCAATGCCGAGACCACCGGAAAAAACAGCAAGCTCCTTGTATAGGTGGACATTCTCGAGCCATGGGATCTGAACGATCTCATTTTTTTCTGTATTTACTCTGAATCCAAGGAGCCTTTCCTCACCCCATATCTCGAACATTCTCCTCGGGGTTGTCTTCTTTTTCCTCCACTTGGGATATTCCGGAGAGATCCTTTCTTTGATAACCCTCTTGACATTGTCCCTGAACTGTATCTCTTCCATTGATAGGTCTAGGTCCATCTTAGCACCAATGGGTGGAATGATGCTGAAAGCATATATTGATAATCACTGAAGTGTTCCGATCATTCAATTCTCGATCCTCAAATTTGCGAGGGAAAGGTCCGGGAGGTCATAACTATCGGCCGCTTTACAATCACTGTTGCCATCAAGGATCCTTGGCATGTATCAGGCCATTTTGAAGACGTCCTTGATCCTTTCGGAGATCAGGTCCCGATCCTCCTTCTGACCGGATTGTCCGTTCATTATCTGGTCCATGAAAACCTTTGAGCGAAGGGATGCGGGGTCCCCTGTTCCGTATCCCATTATGAGCTTGATACCATCTTTGATGACGGTCATGGCCGATTCCCTGGCATATGATCTTGCCATTGCCTGCCAGGTCTCCCGATCGAACTTGACCCCTTTCGAGTAGGTCTCGTTTGCCGCGATCCTGGAAAAGACGGATGCGGTTTCTCCCCATGCAGTGAGCTCGCCCAATCTCATCATGACATGCTGGTTCCTTGTCAGTTTCTGGATCCTGCATTCCTCGTAGATATTGGCAAGGGCCTTCAGTGCATATGCAGAGACATCGGCACCCACATCCCCATCCCTTAAGTGGACCTCATCTGCCTCCCTGGCCAGGTCATTGAAATAGGCTCCTCTTGATTTGAGATGCTCCTGCCATCTATTCCTGGCTATCGTGATCTCAAGGACCTCATTGGCACCTTCATAGATCTGTGTGATCCTGACATCCCTCTTGATCTTCTCGACTTCCATCTCATGGACATAGCCATACCCTCCCATTGCCTGGATGGATGCTTCGGCTGCAGCATTGCCGGCCTCGGTAGCGGTCCATTTTGCGATCGCTCCTTCTGTCTGGAGGCCGTCCTCGGTCTCGTCGAGCTTAATTGCCGTATCTTCAATATAGGCCCTGGAAGCCTCGAGTCTCACAACGTGGGGAACGATCAATTTATGGGTATAACCCTGTTTCTCCGAGAGAGGTGTTCCTCCAACGACCCTTCCCTGTGAGTAGCTGATGGCCCTTCCAAGGGCAGCCCATCCAGCACCGAGTCCAAAGGCAGCTACCATGATCCTTGTTGCCCCGAAAACTGCCTGGGCCTGCGTCAATCCCTCTCCTTCTACTTCTCCAACGAGGTTTTCCTTGGGAACGTATACCTCATCAAGTGAGAAGGCCACCGTATTTGAAAGCCGGATACCGTGTTTTTCTTCCGGATTGTTGTACTCCAGACCATCAGTTTCCCTTTCAACGATGAACCAGCCTACAGCTTTCGTGTCCTTGGCCAGGATCAGGAATATGTCTGCGATACCTCCGTTGGAGATCCACTGTTTGTTCCCGGAGATATTGTAACCGACGACCTCGCCGTTCTCTTCCACCGGAACGGCCTTTGTTTTCAATGCACCAAGGTCACTTCCAGCTTCGGCCTCAGTTGCGCCATATGCCACAAGGAGTCCTTCCTGTCCGATCTTGGTGAACCACTTCTTCTTCTGTTCCTGGGTTCCACCTACCCTTATCGGGTCGAGTCCAAGGAATGTGGCAAAAACAGCTGTTGCAACTCCAAGGTCGATACCTGCAAGGGTCTCACAAACCCGATACATGTCAAAGCTCCCTGCCCCGATACCCCCGAACTCCGTTGGGATGAGGAGGAGGTTGATACCGAGTTTTGTGGGGTCATACATCTCCTTGATCTTTTCCTTTGAAAGGAATTCCTCATCCTTGTCAAGCTTCAAGAGCAGATCCTTGGGGAGGTTCCTCTCTGCGAACATCTCGATACCGCTGATCATCATCTCTCTTGAATTCTCATCCAGGCCTACCATGGAACCTACCACCTATCACACAGGGATCGGACCAAAGATATAACGGTCCCTTCGATGGATTCCCTTCATTGTTGGTTTATATATATTAATTTGGTTCAATAAGATGTTGCAACCAATGAGTTGTGGTCAACAGGTTGACAGATGTCATTGATCTCTCCTTTAACCCTAAATAAGTCTATTGCGTTACAGGGTCATGGATCTGACGGGGGAGCAAGCAGACATACTGAACATGGTCAAGGACCTCTCAACAAATGAGATCGCTCCAAGAGCAGCCCACTACGATAGGACCGAGGAATTCCCCGCAGAGAACATCAAGAAAATGGCAAAGCTGGGTCTTATGGGCATCCTGATCCCCCGAGAATATGATGGCGCGGGACTGGATTCAGTAACATATGCCATGATCATCGAAGAGATCTCAAAGGCCTGTGCTTCCACGGGGGCCATCGCGTCTGTCCATAACTCACTGGCACCATGCATGATCGAAAAATGGGGCACCGACGAGCAGAAGGAGAAGTACATCCCTCCCATGGCCCGAGGTGAGGTCATCGGGTCCTTTGCCGCGACCGAACCCAATGCTGGCACAGACCTCGGCTCGATGAAAGCGACAGCTGTCCTGGATGGGGATGATTACATCATTAATGGTGCAAAGACGTTCATCACGGCAGGTCCAAGGACCAAGACCTCCATCGTGTTCGCCTTGACCGATCCCGAGAAGGGTTTTCGTGGGATCAGTGCCTTCATCGCCGAGTCGAGCTACAAGGGATTCGAGGTGGGGTCCATTTTGGAGAAGATGGGGATAAGGGCTTCAGAGACATCGGAACTGATCTTCACCGACATGCCTGTTCCGAAAGGAAATCTTCTTGGAAAAGAGGGTGAAGGGTTCAAGATCGCCCTTTCAAGTATAGACGGCGGTCGTATTGGAATATCTGCACAGGCTGTCGGGATCGCCCAGGCATCCCTCGAACAGAGCATATCCTATGCAAAGGAGAGGGTCCAGTTCGGAAAACCCATTGCCAGACTTCAAGGCATCCAGTGGATGGTCGCAGAGATGGCAACAAAGATAGAGGCCTCCAGGCTGCTCACCGTCAATGCGGCGCACCTCAAGGACAAGGGAGTGAGGTTCGGAAAGGAAGCTGCCATGGCAAAATTGTTCTCTTCCGAGACAGCTGTATTCTGCACCAATAAAGCAATTCAGATACACGGAGGATACGGCTATATGAGGGATAGGGTGGTCGAGAGGTTATATCGTGATGCAAAGATCACAGAGATATACGAAGGGACCTCGGAAGCCCAGAAGCTCGTTATAGCTTCCAATATTCTTAGATAATGCAATAGGATCGACCATACTGGTAACACCATTATTATCGGTGATCGATCAATCAATAGCTTGGTTTTTATAGTATGATAGTTAATTAAATTAAATATTCACCCAGGTCGGGGTACAGTATGAAGGTTCTCCACAAGATCATCGGGTACATATTCGTTGTCACTTTGGCCATGGTCCTATTCATGGGATTCATTGCAAATCTGGCAATGGATGATATCAAGGAGAACGCTTCTGAAAAAAGCACATCCGTCCTTATCGATCAGGAGACGAAAAAGCTTCACAATCTTGTCCTGGATAAGGCACATATCAATGAGGTTTTCATGGAAGATATGATCGAGATAACAAAGATGATGTCAAGTTCATTTTCCCAGATCCTCGATAAAGATGTCTACCTGGAAAGGAAGGATGGTGGCATCAATATCAGTGGTTACAGATTCATAAACGGCTCATATTCCGGAGCATTCACCGGAAGCATCAACGGCTTTCTAGACTGCAGTTTGAATGGAACCCTGGGCAAAGTGGAAAGGGTTCGTCAGGAGGACCCAGAAATACTCGACCAGATCAATACAACGTTCATCACGGGACATATCGATGCGGACCTTCACGGAAGTTTGACAATACCCCCCGACGTTTTTCTATCAGGTACATATGACGGAGCCACTGTCAATTGGACGGATCGAGAGGTTGACATCGATGGATCGTTCATCGGAGATTTCGGTGGTAATGATATATGGAAGGATGCAGGCGGAGGTTACGACGGTAAGATAGATGGATCGATCCGCGGACTGATGACCGGCGCCTTTGGAGGGTCAATATCTGGTTCCATCGATATTCAGAGCATAGCAGTTCTGGATGGGGAGCTTAATGGGATCTGCGACAGCTCGCCCGAGATCATCGAATCCATTCTCATCTCGATAGATGACAACGACCTTATGATCGACTCTGCCTACATGTGTGGGAGAACCAGCTGGCATTCGTTGAACGAAGGGAGGTCAATATTCACGTCTTCCTCCCACGGATTCCTTGGATATAATCCGATGAAAAGGGACTGGTACCGGACAACGATCGAGCAAGAAGGAACATACATAACCTCTCCATATATTGATGCTACAGGCATGGGTCGGATGGTGACCATCGGATCTCCGATCCGGAGGGGAGGTGAGATCATTGGTGTTTCCGCTGTAGATGTCACAATAAAGAATGTTGTCGAGAAGATGATCTCGATATCCTCATACGAGACCGGGTCCGCTTACCTGATAGATCCGGAAGGATATTTGATAGTAGCAGAGGAATTGGACTGCGGTGATACACAGTGGTTTGATAGGATCGAACAGGTGGACCTTTCCGAGATAAGGGATCCGGACTTTTCAAGTCTCCTGGAACGGATCCTGATAGGCGAGAACGGTGTGGAGGAATTGGATATCGATATCATGGGCTATTACAATTCAACTGCCTGTGAAGGCCATTCCCATGGTCCGACGTTCACCCCGGGTATAAAATTCCTTGCATTCGCACCCATCAATTCGACCGGTTGGCGGCTGCTCATTACCGTTGAGGAAGATGAGGTATTATCCCCCGCTGCAGAGATGTCAGATACCATAGATAGAAGCGCCGAGAGAGAAATGAAGAGCTTTCTTTTCTTCTCGTTCATGTTACTGACGATCAGTCTCATGGTCGGTTCGTTCATCGGATACCAACTTATGAAACCTCTCGAGGAGCTTACAGTTGAGATGGGCCATGTGGGGATTAGAAAGAACACCATGGAATTGAGACACTCGAACAAGAATGACGAGGTAGGAAAACTGACAAGGTCCTTCGAGGACATGAACGCCAGACTTGCAAGGTTGATGGGGGAACTTGAATACGAGATCGAGGAACGAAAGAAGAAGGAAAGTGAGGCCGATAAGGAAAGAAAACGTGCAGAGTTCTACCTGGACCTACTTGGCCATGATATAGGTAACCTGCACCAGAGCATCTATTCAGCTCTCCAGGTCGCAGAGATAAGGAAGGACGACAGTGTTGTCAGGGAAAAAGCGCTCGGCATGGCAGGGGGGAGCATTCGCAGGTCGATGACCCTGATCAGGAACATCAACCTCCTTTCAAGGGTATGGTCGAAGAAGAGCGAACTGGAGCCTATCGACATCGTTCCATTGATAAAAAAGGCCATCCGAGATATGGACTCCATGTTCCCGACGAAGACGATCAAAGTAGATCTCAAGATGCTGGATCGAAAGTTAGAGGTAATGGCGGAACCTATCATTGATACCGTCATGATAAACCTGCTACACAACAGCATCAAGTTCCAGACCGAAGAAGAAGCGAGACTGAATATCAAGGTCGAAAAGGATCGAAAGGGAAAGGTGGCCAGGGTCTCAATCTCTGATAGGGGATGCGGAGTTTCCGACAAGATGAAACAAAAGATATTCGCAAGATTTCGGAGCGGAAGGGAACAGCGAATGACCGGTTCAGGTCTGGGACTTCATATCGTCAGCGAGCTGGTCAGCAGATACAATGGAAAGATCCGGGTCGTTGACAGGGTGAAAGGAGACCATACGAAGGGAGCGAAGTTCATTGTTGAGATCCCCCTTGCATGAGGTCAGATCACTTCAGGACCTGGGATAATATCTCTTCTGCTGCGGAGTACGGGTCCTTTTCCTTTGCCTCTATCTGATCGATCAGTCCCTCGATCCTTTCTTTGAATATGGACTCATCGAAGATAAGGTTCATCAATCTCTTCCTGATTATCTCGATCAGTTCCGCCTCATATCTTCTTCTTCTATTGGCCTGGAACTCATTGGTCCCATTCAACAGTTCAAGATGTTCATCCACCGACGCTCTCAATTCTGCAATGCCTTCTCCAGTCTTTGCAACCGTTGGGATGATCGGGATGCTTCTCTTTCCTGCTTCGGTGGTAAGGTCCACAAGGCTTTCTATCTCTGCCATGATCCTATCGAACCCGGGTCTGTCAGCTTTGTTGACCACGTAGATATCAGCTATCTCCATGATCCCTGCCTTGATGGCCTGAATGGAATCTCCCAGGCCGGGAACGAGAACAACTACCGTGGTATCTGCGATCTTGATGATATCGACCTCTGCCTGTCCTACACCAACCGTTTCGACCATGATGATATCCTTACCGGCAGCATCCATTATCTCCACAACGTCGTAAACAGCGCTTGTCAGTCCTCCGAGCATTCCTCTTGTTCCCATGGATCGGATGAAGATCCCTTCATCCTCAGTGAGCTTTGTCATCCTGATCCTGTCGCCAAGCAGCGCTCCGCCCGTGAAAGGACTGGTAGGATCGATGGCAATGATGCCGACGGTCTTTCCCATTTTCCTATATTCCATGGCCAATTCGGAAACCAGGGTGGATTTTCCAGCGCCCATAACTCCGGTTATCCCTATGATCTGGGCCCTTCCGCTGGCAGGATGCAGAACCTTCATTTCCCTGGCAGCTTCCGGGGAGTTGTTCTCCGAAAGTGTGATCATCTTTGCGATGGCCCTTTGTTCTCCATCAAGGACCCTTTGACCCAGGTCCTTCATTCTTCCACATTCTCCTTGATGAAGGAAACGATGTCATCCATTGGTGTGCCGGGTCCGAAGATCCCTTTGATCCCAGATTCTCTGAGCTTGGGGATGTCATCTTCCGGGATGATCCCCCCACCCAGGACCAATACATCATCCATGCCCTTTTCCTTCAGGATCCTTGTAACATCAGTGAAGAGGGTCATATGGGCCCCTGAAAGAAGACTGAGACCAACGACCTTCACATCTTCCTGGATCGCTGTCTGGACGATCATTTCTGCTGTCTGATGAAGGCCGGTATATATGACCTCCATTCCTGCATCCCTAAGTGCCCTGGCTACGATCTTGGCACCGCGATCATGGCCGTCAAGGCCGGGTTTTGCTACAAGGACTCGGATCTTTCCTTCCATAGTTGATCACTCCTTCAATATCTAGAAAATCGCCGGTTCCTCGTATTCACCGAACACTTCTCTCAAGACCTGGCAGGTCTCTCCAAGAGTATTCCAGGCGTGGACGCATTCGAGGATGTAAGGCATTGTGTTCTCATCTCCCTCGGCGGCTCTTCGCAACCTTTCAAGGGTGTGGTCGGCTTTGGACGTATCACGGTCCGCCCTGAGCTTTTTCAACCTGTTGAGCTGCATCTCCTCACCTTTCCTGTCCATCTCAAGGATGGGTATCTCCAGCTCCTCATCCATACTGTATTTGTTGACACCGACAATGGTCCTCGTACCACTTTCGATCTCTTTTTGCAGCTTGTAGGATGCCTCGGCTATCTCCCTCTGGAAGAATCCACTTTCGATAGCCGGGATCACACCACCGAACTGCTCGATGCGATCGAAGTATCTCATGGTCTCATCTTCCATCTTATCGGTCAACCATTCGAGATAATAGGACCCTCCAAGCGGATCGGCAGTTGCGGTGATCCCCGTTTCTTCCTCTATGATCTGCTGGGTCCTGAGAGCCAATCTGACAGCCTTTTCAGAAGGCAGGGCAAGGGCCTCGTCCATGGAATTCGTATGAAGCGACTGGGTGCCTCCGAGGACGGCTGCCATTGCCTGAATGGCGACCCTGACCAGATTGATCTCGGGTTGCTGGGCTGTCAGTGACACACCAGCGGTCTGGGTATGGAACCTCATCAGCATGGACCTGGGTTTCTTTGCTCCCATATCCTTCATTCCTTTTGCCCAGATCCTCCTTGCCGCTCTGTATTTTGCAATTTCTTCAAAGAAATCGTTATGAGCATTGAAGAAGAAGCTCAACCTCGGGGCGAACACATCGATGTCAAGCCCCCTCTCCATGGCTGCCTTCACATATGCGAAACCATCGGCTAGTGTGAATGCAAGTTCCTGAACCGCAGTAGAACCAGCTTCCCTGATATGATAACCACTGATCGATATGGTGTTCCACCTCGGAACCTCCCTGGCACCGAACTCGAAGGTGTCGACCGTCAATCTCATGGAAGGACCGGGTGGGAAGATGAACGATTTCTGAGCAATGTATTCTTTCAGGACATCATTCTGGATGGTACCACCGATATTGGTCCTCTTGATCCCACGATTGTCAGCGTTTGCAATGTAGAATGCCCAGACGATCGAGGCAGGACCGTTTATGGTCATGGATGTTGTGATCTGGTCCACCGGGATCCCTCTGAAGAGGATCTCCATGTCCTTGAGGGAGGATACCGCAACCCCGCATTTTCCGAACTCTCCTCTGGAAAGAGGGTGGTCGGTATCGTATCCGTACAAGGTCGGATAATCGAACGCCACGCTCAACCCCGTCTCACCATGATCGAGCAGATACTTGTATCTCTTATTGGTCTCCTCGGCAGTTCCGAATCCTGCAAACTGTCTCATGGTCCAGGCCTTG
>JAUVCN010000039.1 GCA_030595715.1 Thermoplasmatales archaeon | reverse complement strand
CTGCGAGAATGGTCTAAAGGTATATGTGTTTCACTTCCATTACCCGGTCATGAGATATGCTGTGAAGGTTGCCTATGATGGATCAGAGTTCCACGGGTCACAGAGACAGGGGCCCCTGGATACGGATTCGGTCGAAGGAAGGCTGGTCGATTGTTTGAAACGGATAGGTCAATATGATGGAGAAGGCCCCTGGCCTGTTGAGTTCTCATCCAGGACCGATGCTGGTGTTTCGGCCCTTTCGAACGTTTTTTCCATCGAAACGGATATGAACATATCCGATCTGATGAAGGCCGTCAACTCAAATGTCGAGGGACTCTACTGCATTGCTGCAGGGGTCATGAGAGATCAGCAGAATGTTCGATGGGCGAATTCCAGGTGGTATCGATATCATCTTCCTCCTGGAGAGCTGAGACCGGATCAGGTCGAACCCCTTAACAATATATTGAAGGGTTTTGTGGGAGCACATGACTTCACATACTTCTGTAAGATGGAGGAAGGAAAGGACCCGGAGGTCATTATCGAAAGGGCCGTTGCCATGGATGTCACCGGAAAAGGTGAGATGATAGTGGTCGATATCGTGGGATCCAGATTCCTCTGGAATCAGGTCAGAAGAATGGTAGGAGTCGCATTGAAGGTTGCAAAGGGTGAACTGAAAGAGGATCTCGTTCTGGAATTGTTGAAAGGTGAGAACGCATCCAGAGGGTCGGTCGGGATCCGGTCCAAGATACCAACGGCGCCGGCCACCGGTCTTGTACTAATGGATGTGATGTTCAAGGATGTCGAATTCATCATAGATCATGATGCTGCCAGGATCGCCATCAACGGGAATTCCAGGGAAGCCTGGAAAGCTTCCATGAAGGTCCTTCTGAACTCGGCCCTCAGGTCCCTTATGTAGGATCTTTCTCGCTAAGTTCAATAGTCCGACCACAAATACTATTACCTGTTCCAACAAGAAGGTCGGGGTGCCAGGATGTTTAGCAAGATAGGATACACGATGATCATCTCATCTGTTCTATTCATTTCAACGATATCGATGATGGTATCTGCAGTGGATGTAAATGATAGGCCTCTTTTTGAAGAGAGGTCAGCAATCGAAATATTCGGGAACGGTGACCTTGGAGAAGAGAATGGGGTCGTATCAGGATCGGGAACAGAAGATGATCCGTTCCTGATCACTGGATGGTGGATAAATGCAAGTGGGGAGGAAGGGATCACAATTACTGGAACAGATTCATATGTTCATATTTACAGTGTTGCTGTGACCCATGCATTGAACATTACCGATGAGTTCAATGTGTCCGGTTCCGGTATCAAGATCCTTGATTGTGAGAATATCAGGATCGAAAGGGCATATGTATACTATTTTGATACGGGTTTGGAGGTCATATCTTCGAAGAACATCGATGTACATGACTCATCCTTCATCGAGAACCATAATGGCATCCGGATGGAAGCGGATGTGTCATCTGTTACGGGTTGCATCTGTTCATACAATACCGTTTTTGGATTGTTCATCAATAATTCCAGAGGACTGATGATCAGGGATGTTCTATCGGATGCGAATTCCTTCACATTGGGAGAAGGATCGGGTATACAGCTTTACAACTGTTCGGATATTGTACTGGAGGAATGCTATGGGACACTTAACTATGGTGGCCACATCAGTGTGATAGGGTCTCTCCAGGAGAACGAAAGAGGAAGGGACCTGATCATCAGGAATTGTTACAGCGATTCAAATGTATATGGGGTCCAGATAGTTGAGATGGACCATGTTCGGATATCCAACTCCAGGATAAGGGGGAATATGTACGGAATATACCTGGGCCAGGTTTCCGATGCCGAGGTTCGTGGGTCGCATATCTACAAGAATTCCTACGGGATGGTCCTCTACGATACGGACAGCTCGTTGATATCATATTGCAATTTTGACCGCAACGACAAGGCAATGACACTCGATTCATCATACGAGAACATGGTGTGGAGTAACCTGTTCTTCAACTCCACTGAAGAAGCTGTCAAGGTGCTGTCCACGGTAGCTATTGCGATCGAACGTGATCACAATATTTTCACATTGAACGAGTTCATCAACAACAATGGAGGCGATGAACAGGTCAAGGATGGGACGGGAACCGTGGAATGGTCGGAGGATGCGATCGGCAATACATGGTCGGATTGGCAGGGGCCAGATGCCGATGGGAACGGTATAGTGGACGTTCCGAAGGACATTCATGGAGGGGCCAGGGATGATCATCCTCTGGTGAATGCCACTTATGGAAGATCGGATGCCATCGATCAGACATCCGTTGTGAACGATCATAAGGGTGAAAGGTCAATGGAATTCTGGATCCTGGTCTCCATGTCCGTATTGAACACCTTGTTCCTTGGTCTGATCATTATCTACATCAAAAGGACCTCGGATCGGCCATAGTCAAAAAGGGGCTTCATACGGGGTAAATTTGAAATCGATGGGATGTATGAACAAGTATGGAGGAACCGGAGGTTCCGGATGGGGCCGGAGAAGGGATCGATGATCTCGGAGGTATTGAAGGTCTGAAAGGACTGAGACCTGATGTGGCGGTCATATCCCGGCTTGAAAAGGTTTACTCTCTCCTCTCTGCCAGGGGCAGGATCGAGATCCTCTATTATCTCAATTTCACGGATATGACACCAGGCATGCTTTCATATCTCACAGATATGGCACCGAACCTTCTATCCTTCCATCTTCGTAAGCTGGGATCCGCTGGTGTGATCGTATCAAGAAAGGAAGGTCGCTTCATCATATATTCCATCACCGAAATGGGAAAGAGCCTGTCGGGACCATTGAGATGATGGAACGTACAACAAACTTCAAATAAAATCTTCCTCCATCAATCCATGTGAGGTATTCTGTCATAGTTCTGGTAATGGTATTCGTCATTTCATCCTATCTTCCATTCATGGGATCGCGATCTGTGGGTGAAGGGACGCTCTCCCCTTTCGATACACCCCTGGGTCTCGACCTAACCTTCAACGAAACGATCGGGGAGATAGGTGAGATCACCATATTCGAGAATATATCCATTAGGATAGTTGAACCCCAGACAGTGATGTACGGCACCATAATATTCAAAAATGTAACCATGTTCGTTGATCATGATGTTTCTTCCACCCATTATCTGATTAATATGGGAAAGATCGTGATCTGTGACCTTGACAACGATCCTTCCACCTCGATAGATGCATCTGTTGTCAATGGTAACTCTGCTGATTTACATATCATCAATTATCAGGGCCAAAATGGAGAGATGATCGTAGAGAACAGTTTCATGAACGATCTATCATGTGGGAATCAAGGTATGGAGGGGTCTATTTTCCTCAACAGCAGTCGTGTAACGAACTTGACACTCCATGATGATGGGGGTGATATTTCCATCATTGGTTCGACCTTTGTCAACTCGCTGATCGATGTTCGGTCCTGCGAGATCGATAATACCAGGCTGATCGGTTCATCAATAGTGAATATGGCAGGAGGATCTATCAATGATACACATTTCATCGGCATGAGCATACTTGATAGGACCGCTCTCAAGTTGAGAAGCAGTTCCATGGTCACAGTTGGAAATTCGAAGATAAGTGGTTACGATACCGCGGTCTTTCATGAATTCGAAGGATTGGAGCTGAAGAACACATCCATATATGACTGCAAATACGGGATCAAGACGATGGATGGGACAAGGGTATACCTTGATAACTGCGAGATATTCAACACATCATATCCCATTGATTCCTTCGGCCTCATTTCTATGGGAGGCTCATTGATCAGGAATGGTACGATCAAGATGAACGATCACTCCCTGGTCGCGGTAAATTCGTTCTTTCGGGAGATGGAAAGTATTGAGGATATCGGGACCGGTCAGATAAAGAACTGTACTTTCAAGGAAATGGGGATAGCTTTTGATTCACCCATGGGAGTAACCACCACCGGATCTGATTTCGTCGATTGTGATATCGTGATCCTGAATCCGGTCAGCTGCCTGTTCTATCACAATTCGTTCATAAGGAACAAGAACGATGTGATGGGGATCCCTTCATCCGATTGGTATAATTCTGATTTGAAGGAAGGCAACTACTATTCAACCTATTCCGGAAAGGATGATGGAAGTTCGGGTCGTGATCCTGGAGATGGGATCGGAGATACCGACATACCATATCTAGGCAGGGACCTTTATCCGTTCATGAAGGATAGTGGATGGGATATGCCAAAGATCTTCGATCTGACCCTGGTGAATCTCAAGGGAAGTGGAACGGTCAATCTCTCCTGGACCTCTACAGACGCAGATGGTTACATCGTTCAGAGGTCCGCTGAGCCGGATTTCTCCACCTCTCTCGTTTTCTGGACAGTGACAACGGATAGGATATCGATCGTCAACAATCCGAATTCCACCCAGTACTTCAGGGCAGCGGCATTCAATGACGCGGGATATCGAGGTTGGTCGAACGTGGTGTCGGTCTTGATCGATCAGGCCCCTCTTCCTCCTTCTTCGGTCGATGTTGAACAACTCGATGAGGGCAAGTCCCTGAGAGTTACATGGGAGCATGTTGGCGAGGATATTGCAAAGACATTCATTTTCTTTTCACCTGTGGGCGGACAGGTATCCTACAATATCATTCCCTATCCGGAGCGGGAGACATATCTGACCGATCTCAAGAACGGGATCGTATACAACATTTCATTTGCCACCGAGGACGGGATCGGCCAGATCTCATCCCTTTCCGAGAATTATACCGGGATACCAATTGATATCATACCTCCTCCACCCCCGCGATCCTTAAGGGGAGATTCAAAGACCAATACAACATTTGATCTTTACTGGGATCCCCCCCTTGTTCAGGACATCTCACATTACGAGATACTCAGAAAGGGTCCGGATCTGGATATTTTCATTTCGATCACGATCGTCCCAAGTTCGGTCTTCATGTATACGGATAAAGGGTTGAGGGACAATACGACCTACACATATGCCGTAAGAGCAATAGATGATGACGGCCCATTATCGGAACTATCCGTTCCATTGACCATCACGACCCTGCACAATAATCAACCCCCTCTTTTCAATGGTATCTACTCACTGATAGAGCTGAAAGAGGACCAGGCCCCCCATTCCATTGATATTGATGACCTGGTCTCGGACCCTGATGGGGATGTTGTGATCGTTCTCCTGGAGGATTCCTATCGTGTGAGAGCAGAGTTGATAGATCATCTGATCTGGATAATACCATCTCCGGACCAGGCGGGGAACGGATTCGTCAAGGTTCTGGCGTCCGATGGAGAGGTGACCTCATTCTTCTATATCGGGATATTCATGGAGGAGGTTTCGGACCCGCCTACCGGAGTGAAGATCATATCACCACTGGATGGGGCTGTGATCACCCCCGGAAGCAGGGTGCTTCTGCATGCAGATGCCTTCGATCCGGACATTCCCTATGGTGATAATCTGACCTATATCTGGACATCTGACAAGGACGGACCATTAAATCGGAATGGTTCACTTCTGGAGCATCACTATGCGATCCTTTCCCCGGGCCTCCATAATATTACACTTCTCGTAATGGATGAGAACGGGACAGGCGTGGAAAGATCGATATCCCTTATGGTGTCTCTGTGGGGTTACGGTGAGATTCCCTGGAGAGTGGAACTTCTGGAGATCGATCCACGATCCAACGGAGGAAGATTGACGATCCGGATCGAGAACGATGCTCCATTCCAGCTGACATTTTTCATAGATCCGGACGATCTGACCACCTCGGATATCGTTGGAAAGAGGACAATGCTCATCGGCCCTTCATCCTATGGGGATATTGTGATAGAGATGATCCCTCCATTGAAGGAAGGCTCCATCCTGGAACTTGAATGGTCGATCACTGCAGAGACCCTCAATGGAACCTATGCCGGAGAGAGGATGCTCAATGGAAGTGCGGAGGTCAGGGCTATCGAAGAGGATCCCACATCCCAGATACTGATATTCGTTCTCATTGTTATCGCTGCATTGGTGGCGATCATAGGTGCCATCGGTGTGATCATCCTGAGCAGATCATCCAGAAGTTCGTCTGTTAACGAAAAAATTCAAGAGGAAGAGACCGTTGGACCGGATGTTACAGGTGGCGAAAATGACCGATGAGCGTGTTCAATTGGGCCAAGGTGCAGGCGGAGAGCTCATGCAGGAGCTTCTTCATGGAGTTTTGATCCCAAGGATAAGAAGGAAGACCTCCGAGCCTCCAGGGATCGGCCTCTCCGCCGATCTCCTGGATGATTCGGCCTCCATAAGGGACCTGGCCTTCACCATTGATGGTCATACCATATGGCCTCTCGAATTCCCTGGTGGGGATATCGGTTCACTATCCGTGTGTGGGACAGTGAACGATCTTGCTGTCGTGGGTGCTGTACCCGAAGCTCTTGCTCTGTCAATGGTCATAGAGGAAGGCCTTTCCATGGATCTACTTGAAAGGATATCAGCTTCGATCGGCAGGACATCCGAAACGGCTGGTGTAAGAGTGATCACAGGTGACACAAAAGTGGTCGAACAGGGTGGGGTCAAAGGACTGATCACATCAACCGCCGGCATCGGTTGGAGACATCCTGACCTTTCGACCTGTATCGCATTATCCGATCCCGTTGGGAACAATAGACCCAAAGGCCAATCATGGCTGAGGGATGATGCAGTAAGGCCCGGAGATAGTATCATTCTCACTGGATCTGTTGGAGATCACGGAATATCCCTTCTATCATTCAGGGAGGGATATGGGTTCGATACCGATCTTGTCTCAGATGTTGCACCTCTTGTGCAATTATTGGGCACCTCCATCAAGAAAGGAGGTCTATCATCCGCAAAGGACCTGACACGCGGCGGTCTATCCAATGGATTGAACGAATGGGCCAGGAAATCCAACTGTTCGATACTTGTGGACGAGACGGAGATACCGCTGAAAGGCCCGGTCATAAGCGCCTGTGACATGCTGGGAATGGACCCTTTCGAGATCGGAAATGAGGGAAAGGCCATCATCGCTGTGGCCGAGGGAATGGTTGATGAAGTGCTAAAGGTCGTAAGGTCCGATCCACTGGGTAAGGACGCGATGATCATTGGAAGGGCTATGGAGGGAAAACCACGTGTCATTCTTGAGACATCGATCGGTGGGAAGCGGATAATGGACCCCCCATATGGTGATCCGGTACCTCGGATATGCTGAATCATAGGTGTATGTTGACAGCGTACAAGCGATAGATATGATCGTTACATATGTAACAGATAAGTAATGATAATTTAATCTGAGGCACGCGCATTTGCCAATATTCCGAACATTATGTGACACATGGGCACATGTCCTTGTGTCAATCGGAAAACACCTTACAGATAGTATTAATACTATGGTGAGATAACCGCAAAATGGTGGCTTACCATGGCTCCGTCTACTGAAGAGAAGCAGTTCCTGGACAAGATCCTCGAAGAAGCATCACAGCTGGACTCCCCGGTCATGTTCATTCTCCATAAGATGCAGAACGAGTACCGTTCCATCAAAGAGGACCATGCTGAATACATCGCCAGGTCGATGGGAAAACCCCTGTCCGAGATCTACAGCGCGGCAACCTTCTATGATGAGTTCAAGACATCCCCGACCGGAAAATATGTTGTGAAGGTTTGCAGGGGGATAGTATGCCATTCAAGGAATTCTATCCAGGTATTGAACGCTGTCAGGGCCAGACTCGATATAGATGATGGTGAGACCACCAAGGATGGGCTTTTTACACTCGAGGAAGCATCCTGCATCGGCCAGTGTGATGGTGGGCCTGCAATGATCATCAATGGAACCGTCTTCAGGGACCTGGACCCAGACCTGGCCGTGTCGATCATAGATAGGATCATCGGAAGCGGAGGTGCTTGAGATGGTTTCGGAGAGACCGATCCTCCTCGAGAACAGGGATAGAGATGGATACGATCCATTATCGATCAAGGACTATATCGAGGCTGGCGGATACGGACCCCTGAAAAGGGCGATGGAAAATGGCCCGAGATGGGTGATAAATGAGGTCTCGAGATCCAGGATCCGTGGTCGAGGGGGCGCGGGGTTCCATGCGGGATTCAAATGGGAATCGGTGGCGATGCAACCGTCCGATGATAAGGTCATCATCGCCAACTTCGATGAAGGAGAGGAAGGAACCTTCAAGGACAGAACGATCATCGAGGTCGATCCCTTCAAGCTCATCGAAGGGATGACGATCGCTGCCTATGCAATGGCCATCAACAAGGGTTTCATTTACAACAGGGGTGAATATCCGTTCTTCCCACCTATTTTTAAAAAGCTATTTGAAAAGGCGAGGAGTGAAGGTCTTCTCGGGAAGGATATCCTTGGGAAAGGATTCGATTTCGACATAGAAGTGGTAGAGGGTGCAGGAGCCTATGTTTGTGGTGAATCCTCTGCGATCCTACAATCCATAGAAGGTCAGGCAGGCCAGGCGAAGATCAAGACCAAGAGAACGGCCGTCTCTGGGGTATTCGATAGACCAACATGTGTCAACAATGTTGAAACACTTGCTAATGTCCCATACATCGTGAAGGAGGGCGGACAGAACTATGCATCTATCGGAACAAGGCAATCAACGGGTACCAGGATAATATCATTGTCCGGGAACGTGAAGAGACCCGGTGCGTATGAGGTGGAAATGGGGAAATGCACTATCGGTGATATCATCAAGGATCTAGGTGGAGGGGTGGATGGAACTTCGATAAAGGCAGTACTTCTAGGCGGAGCCTCAGGTTCACTGATAACACCTTACAAACTAGACCTGAAGTTCACAATGGAAGATGCGGAGGAAGCGGGCCTCACCTTGGGTTCTGGCGTTATCATCGTATTCAATGAAAAGAGCTGTCCGGTCGACCTGGCACACAATCTGATGGGATTCTTTGCATTCGAGAGCTGTGGAAAATGTACACCCTGCAGAACCGGAACCCATCATCTTCTAAGGGTACTTGATGACATAAGGACCGGAAGGTCAACAGAAAGAGAGGTTGAAAAGGCAATGGAGATAGCAAGGATGATGGACAGGGCGTCCATATGCGGTCTGGGAAAGACCGCATCAACACCATTTCAATCACTGGTGAAGAATTTCAAAGATGTTGTTGACCAGCATCTTCGGGGTGAATGTCAATCTCACGTCTGTTCCATCGGGGGTGGGAACTGATGAAATTGAAGGTGGGAATATTCGGTCTGACCTCCTGTGCAGGCGATCAATTGGCGATCCTCAATTGCGAGGAAGAACTTCTGGAGATATTCGATGCTCTCGATATCAAGGTCTTTTCCATGGCCTCATCCGGTCATGATTTTGGCATGCTCGATATTGCCTTCGTCGAGGGAGCCGTGATCACTGAAGAGGATATCGAGGTTCTCCATCACATAAGGAAGAATTCGAGAAGGATCGTTGCCATCGGGACATGCGCTGCATCGGGAGGAGTGGCAACTGGGAAGGATATCGAAGGTGCCAAGGAGGCCTACAAGGCCGTATACGGAGATACGATGATCAACACCGTTCCGCTGAAAAAGGCATATCCTCTTGACTTCTATGTCGATGTGGACTACACTATCAGGGGATGCCCTGTAAGAGAATCAGAGATCATTTACTATTTCAAGAAATTCGCTACCATGGACCCGGAAAAGAACGAGGTCCTTTCTTTCCCCATAGATAGAGGGGTCGAATCGAATTACGAGGAGATCAAGGACCGGGTGATCAACTACATTCCGGAAAAATGTATCTCCTGCAGGAGGTGTGTCAATGTCTGCTCCGAGGGACTCGGTATAAACGCCATTTCAATGGTTGGAAGGAACTATGGTGAGAGGGTCTCGACACCCTTTGGCAAGAACTTTTCCAAGACATCCTGCATTGCATGCGGACAGTGCATCCAGGCCTGCTACTGTGGGGCATTGAAGGAGAGGGAGGGTAATATTGATCTTTTCGAGGAAGCTGTGAGAGATGGAAAGAAGGTAGTTGCCCTTGTGGACCCGATGATACTTGCATCCCTTGGCGAGAACCTCTTTACTGACGAACCAGAGAACACCCATGCTCTGATGAGAAAGGTCATGGTAGCATTGCAGGAACTGGGATGTCAGAAGGTCTTCAATTTTGCAGCTGCCCAGCATGTTTCGATCTTCAGGACCGTTCAGGATTCCCTCGAGAATCCCGGTCAGAACAAGATACTTTCATGGTGTCCATCGGCAAATATCTGGATCACAAAGCATAGAGAGGACAAGATCTCACATCTGGACCTGAAACATAGACCAGGGCCCATAGCCAGGGACCTGATAGAGAAAAGATACGGTCAGGTGTTCATTGTGTTGATCACCCCCTGCACCGCCATGAAGAAGATGAGTGATTTCGATGCGGTCCTATCGACAAAGGAGATATCAAGGCTGATACAGAAGAACAGGATCAACATCGATCTCTGCGATATAGAGGAAGTGTCCTTCGACAAGTTCGTAATGACCGAGCCGATGATCGATATCCTTGCCGATACACCGGCCATAGATGGTATGGGTGATGAGGTAGTGGACTACACGATGGCTTTCAAAGCCAAGCAGAACGTATTCCATCGGTTCACACTCCCCGACGGGGCTATAGTAAGGACCATAGATTTTACAGACACCCATCTCAAGGTGGCGACGATCACCGACCTGACAAAGGCAGGTGAGGTCCTTGATGATATCGGATCCTATGATTTCGTCGAGTTCGTTCCATGCCTTGGGGGTTGTGTTACGGGTGGTGGACAGTATCCTACTCGAGAACCTTCCGTAGTGGAGGAGAGGAAGAAACGGATGGAGGATTACAATCAGGGAGCCCTCCAATGGTCCAACAGGATACTGAAGGCGAGATTGTACAAGGAACTTCAGGGATCGATACCGAACGTCTGCCATCATGAGGAGGTGGAATAGATGACAATGGTGGACAAGAAGATCAAGATCACGATCGATGGAAAGGAATACTTTGTAGGGTCGGATCAGACTATCCTTGAGATCTGTATAGAAAGAGGTATCGACCTTCCTCATATCTGTTACAATCCCATCCTCGGAAAGCGAAACACTGGCAACTGCAGAATGTGTCTGGTCGAGATCGGTGAGGGTGACTCCAGGATAGTCAAGGAAGCATGTCAGACCGTTGTAAGGGCCAAAATGGTGATCCATACCACCTCCAGGAGGATATATGATCTCAGGAGAACGGTCCTTCAGTTGACGATGTCCCAACACGAACAGGCTTGCAGAGATTGCCCGACATCGGGAAATTGTCCATATGTTCCACTGTGTCAGGATCTTGATATCTCTTCAACTGTGGTATGTGCGATGTGCCCGTTGCAGGGTGAGTCCTGCAACCTTTACAGAGGCAATATCTGCCTTGGCCCGTTGACCTATTCGGGCTGCAATGCATACTGCACCAGAAATGGGTCCACCTGCATCGGATGCAGGGGTGTGATCTTCCATGAAGACCTTATCAGGCTCGCCGTGATTGATTACAACAAGAAGGGAATAAACCTGGACCATGTGATAGATGTGATCAAACTATTCTCCTTCTCGGAGGAGGGCAAGAGAGTTGTTGATGAGATAGAACGGATCAGAGGTGGTCTCGAATGAAAAAATACGTTGAGGTGGAACCGGTCGCCAGGGTCGAGGGCCATGGCGAGATCTTCCTCGAGTTCGAGGGAAACAACTTGAAGAACGTGAATTTCTCGATAACAGAAGGACCAAGGTTCTTCGAGGTCCTGGTCCGGGGAAAGTATTTCAGGCATGTCCCCTCCATCGTAACCAGGATCTGTGCTATCTGCACGGTATCACATAAACTTGCATCCATAAGGGCGATCGAGAACGCATTCGATGTTGAGGTCTCCCAGCAGACGGAACTCTTCAGGGAATTGATCCATATGGGTTCCATTCTGGAGAGCCATTATCTTCATACATATTTCTTGGCTCTACCCGACTACCTTGGGATGCCCAATGCGATATCACTCTACAAGGATCATCCAGAAGAGGTCAACAGGGCCCTGAAGCTCAAGGGCATCGGGAACGATATCCAGGAGCTCATCGGCGGAAGGCCGATCCATCCCGAGAAGCCCGTAATAGGCGGGTTCACACAATTTCCATCAAGGAGACAGCTCGTCGAGCTCAGGGATAAACTGGCAGAGAACGTTCACCACACGGTGGAGGCGTACAGGTTGTTCGCATCCCTTGATTATCCCGAGGAGATGGAACTGGATTCACCTTATTCGACATTGGTCTCATCCGAAAACGACGAGTTTACATTGATGGGTGATACGATCGCCCTGGATGACAAGAGGTACAAGCTCGAGGACTACAGGGATGTCATCAAGGAAGAGGTGATCCCATGGTCCACCTCAAAGCTGTCAAGGAACCCGGAAGGATCTGCTGTAATGGTGGGTTCACTATCAAGGTTGAACATAATGAAGGAGTTCAGATATCCCCATGTCCTCGAGGCAAAGGACATTCACTTCCCATTCCCATCGAACAATATCCTCCATAATAATCTTGGACAGGCTTTCGAGGGTATATATGCCTGGGAGAGGGCGATGGAACTCATCGAGATCATCCTTGAGAATGGAATAAAGGATGAAAGACCGGTCGACATAGAACCCAGGGAAGGTCATGGTATTGGTTCACTCGAGGTTCCAAGAGGAACACTTTATCATGAGTACTGGATCGACAGGAAAGGTCTTGTCACCAATGCCAATATCATCACTCCGACCGCGATCAACAACCTGATCATTGATGAGGACATGAAGAATGTGGGTAAGGTTCTCAGTGAGCGGGGTATGACAAAAGAGGAGATCAGGGCCAAGATGGAAATGATCGCAAGGGCCTATGATCCCTGTATATCATGCGCCACCCATATGGTCAAGATCAGGGAATTGTAGGACCCGTAAGGAGAACCAATCGATGGTCCTCTCCTATCCAAAGGGCAGATGGACCTATAGGTCCTCGAGAAGGTTCTGTTTCTCTATTGATGATCGATGATAATGTGATATTTTCATCTGGTTTGGAAGAGGGATCCTCAAATAGTGACGATATGGGATATCCAGTTGAAACAAAATAGAAAAAGTTATAACGTTATAACACAATATATCCTCATGGTCAAAGCGTTCCAGGCCAAGATAAGGCATCTGGGAAATTCCAAAGGCATCATCATTCCCAAGGAGGTAATTAATGAGATGGACCTTGAAGTGGGAGATACCGTTACCTTCAAGGTACCTGAAAAGGACCTCTCCAGCAGAAATGAGACCATCAGGTCGATGGCAGGATCTTACAAGGATAAGATGCCTTTCGAACGGGAGAAGGAGGACAGGTACTGATGATGATCGATACTTCGATAATTATCGATCTGTTCCTGAATAACGAGGGGTCGAGGGAATTCGAGAGGATAATGGATAAGATAGAGGATGAGGACATTTTCATTTCACTTATTCAGATCGGGGAACTCTCTGACTGGTGCTACAGGAACAACATCAACAATTCGGAGGCAATAGGATTCATTAAAAGCATCAGTGAGGTACTACCGATCGAGGAAGATATCATCGAAACCGCATCAAGGTTGAAACATACTGCTAGATCGAATGGAATGTCCAAGTTCTCGCTGATAGATGGTATGATCCTTTCAACTGCAAGAAAATATTCAGAGCGGTTGTTGACCCGGGACAATGACTTCATCGGTTTCAATGATGTTATCGTTATCTAAGGGTCCTCAGGCCTTCAGGTTCCAGCTATCGTTCCCATATTTGCTGCTCTCAAGGAACTCGGTCATCTTCTTTTCTTGCATGGTATATTCTGACGGTTCCAGCTCCATATCGAAGACCTCCTCGAAACCCTTGGAGAAGTTCTTCACCAGTGTATCGATGTTCGGTCTCTTCCCAAGCTGCTCGGAAATTGTAGTGGCCCTGTTCCTGAAAAGGTTTGCGAAAACCTCTCTGTTCTCCTTCGGGATCGCCATCACATCGAACTGTTTGTCAATATCCCAGTCGATCGGTATGGACCCATGCTGCAAGATGACGAGCTTTTCCCTTGTCTGGGCGGAACCTATCATCTTCTTTCCATCGGCCACGATCTCGTTGACGGTTGGAGTATAGAAACAGACACCCTGACCGGAAGGATCTGGTCTCGTCGGCGCATCACCGGCCATTGTTGCGCCAACACCCGTTAGTTCAAGACCTTTGACAAGAGCTTTCGATATGGTCCTGTAGGTGTCCACAACACCTCTTCCATCGAATCCGGGATGTGTGAAGGGAATGATGATGGAGTATGTCAGTTCGTTATCATGGAGTACCGCTTCACCACCTGTCAATCTCCTTACAACATCCACTCCATGTTTCCTGCAAGCATCAAGATCGACGCCGTTTTCGATCTTCTGGAACCTGCCGATGGACAATCCGGGTGGTTCCCACTGATAGAAACGGATACAGGGAGTTGATGTTCCTGCTATCACTGTTCGAAGTAATGTCTCATCTTTTGCCATATTCCCGGCAGGCGTCATGTGGCCGTCCCGGAAGGATCTGAACTTCTCCATGATATCAACTTTCTATCATTCGATAAATGACAGTATCTCATCTGTCTTTTCTCGTAAAAGGTCTCTGTCCCCTCTTGTTTCGACATTGAGCCTTATCAGGGGTTCAGTATTGGATGACCTCAGATTGAACCTGTATAGTTCATGTTCGATGGATACACCATCGGTATGGTCGACGGATACTGCACCAGGTGAGTATCTCTTTTCGATATTTGATATGACCGATGTCTGATCGATAACCCTTCTGTTTATCTCACCGGAGACAGGGAACCTGTCCATCCTGTCCCCTATCAATTCGGACAATTTCTTCCCCTCCTCTGCCATCAGTTCAAGAACGATCAGCCAGGGTACCATTCCGGTGTCGCAGTAATAGAAATCCCTGAAGTAATGGTGGGCTGACATCTCACCACCATATATTGCATTCTCTTCTCTCATTCTGTCCTTGATGAATGCATGCCCGGTCCTGTTCCGTAAGGGCGTTCCACCATTTTCGTTCACGATCTCGACAGTGTTCCACACAAGTCTCGGATCGTGTACTATTTTCCCCCCTTTTTCCATTTTCAACATCTTCTTTGCCAGAAGACCTACGATATAATACCCTTCTGTGAAGGTCCCCTCTTCATCAAAGAGGAAGCATCTGTCGAAATCTCCATCCCATGCAATGCCGACATCAGCCTTCACATTCTTCACCATGTCAGATACAGCCCCTCTCATTTCAGGCAGGATCGGATTCGGTATGCCGGCCGGAAAGGACCCATCAGGTTCATGGTGCATTCTGACAATATCCATTCCAAGTCCTTCGGATATCAGGTCGAAAGCAGGTCCCGCACATCCGTTCCCGGGGTCGGTAACTACCTTCATTCCTTCCAGGGAACTTCTATCATTCATGAAGGAAAGGACCTTTTCCGCGTAAGGTTCCCAGATATCGACCTCCTTTCTGTAACCTTTCGTAACGGAACTTCTCAGGCCCCCCTTTTCTATCATATCCCTGATCGTGTGCAACCCGTTGTCCCTGGAGATCGGGACAGAATCCCTTTTGACCAGCTTCATTCCATTGTAACCCTTGGGATTGTGTGATGCCGTGACCATGACACCACCGTCGGCGTCAAGGTACGGGGTAGAAAAATAGACCACCTCTGTTCCACAGAGGCCGATGTCGAGAACATCCACTCCCGCATCGTTGAAACCATCGTTGAGCCTTTCCTGGATCATCTCCGATGAGGGCCGGATATCCCTTCCAATCACAACCTTCCGGGGTTTGAATAGTTCTGCATACGCGAGACCGACATCATAGGCCATTTTTTCGGTGAGCTGTTCTCCTACCTTGCCCCTGATGTCATAGGCTAGAAATGGTGATCCGGACATATTATCGCCTCTATTGTACGGGTTTCCTGATGACCTCTATCCTCTCCAGGATCTTTTCCATAACAAGTTCCTCTGATATCCCTTCCAGTTCCGAATCGAGTGAGAGGGATAATCTGTGTGGTATCATCTTCATGGTCATTTTTTTCACATCATCGGGGATCACATAGTTACGGCCTGCCATGATGGCAGTGGCCTTGGATGCATACAGGAGCTGTTCTCCTGCCCTGGGACTTGCTCCGAGAATGACCTTCTCATCTATCCGCGTTTCCGTTATTATATCCCTGATGTACGTCAGTATGGATCCATCCACCCTGCAAGTATTGATCTCCGTCTTGAATATATTGAAGATGGAATCATCTATTGCCTTCAGATCGCCCACTTTCCATTCCTTGTTCTTCATTTCAAGAAGCTTCAGTTCTTTCTCCTTTGGAAGATAGTCCATTTTTCCCTTGATCATGAACCTATCCAATTGAGCTTCAGGTAGAGAATAGACCCCATCATGTTCAATGGGATTGATCGTTGCTATGACCAGGAATGGTTCCTCAAGTTTGAACGTGGTCCCCTCTACCGTTACCTGTTTCTCTTCCATGGCTTCCAGGAGAGCTGACTGGGTCTTCGAAGGAGCTCTGTTGATCTCATCTGCAAGGACCACATTTGCAAAGATCGGACCGTTCCTGAATTCGAACTCCTGCTTCTTCTGGTTGAAAAAATAGTGGCCAGTGATATCAGCAGGAAGCAGGTCCTGTGTGAACTGTATCCTTTTGAAATGGAGGCCTATCAAAGTGGATATGACCTTGGCCAAAGTGGTTTTGGAAACACCAGGAACTCCCTCAAGGAGAATATGCCCGCCAGCAGCCAGGCAGATAAGGTAATCCTCGACGATATCCTCGTAGCCAATGATCACAGTTGACGTTCCCTGCTTCACTTTTTGAAAGATCTCTGCCGACCTTGTCATCTTTCTCCCTCGATATCTCTGATCATCTTGGTCAGGACCTTTTGATCCCAATCGGGGTGATCATTATGGATCGTGGCCATAACATCTTCTTTGGTGGGCCTTTTCAAGGCTTCCTCAGCGAGGAGCTTGTTCAAAAGTCTTTCCAACAGTTTCCAGCCTTTCTTTGGATATGGTGTGGATATCAGAATGAACACCGCAGTAATTCCTACGAGGATACCTGTTTTTGAAGCAAAGTTCATCCTCTTCACGAAATTGGTAGTGACCCTGACAGGATTTGCACTGTCCCTGTGATATTCATCAATAACAAGAGTGCTCCTGTCCTCGGTCATGAACTCGACCAGATTATCCACAAGATTCGAGTTGTTGAATTTGTTCCTCATCTGATTGATGAGGAGTGAGGGCTCGGAGAGAACGATCAGAGACCCCCTCCCATATTGTTCTATTGTCATGATGTTGAAGGGCCCCAATGATTCATCCGGGTCAATATCATCGTTCCCATTTGTATCCAACCATGAAGCTTCTGAGGAATTGATCAAGGGAATGCATCTACCGGAGGGAATGATGGTTGATGGATAATTCATAAGAAGTCTGTTCACCCCTTTTGTGAGGTTATGCTCTGTAATGTTCGTGGTTACCCCGAATTCAGGTTGTTTGTCAAATGAAAGATCCGCTATGATATCTCTACTGATCCTTGTGGTAGTGGTCATTATTCCATCAAGAAGTTGGTTGCCTGTTCCCACATCATCCGCGAGGAGAACGATCCCTCCCTTTCTCAGATAATCATCGATGTATGATGCCTCTTCTTTTTCAAAATCGATGGTCGGGCCGATGATCATTATTGCCGAATCAGATGGGTTCAGATCCAGTTCGTTCAATGGGAGGTGATGTATCTTCTCCTCTGATGAGGTCGAGACATCAACTGAAGGAAGGAAGGACCCTGTTTGATAGGCTTTTACTCCCAGTTGGGAACATCCGTTCCAACCGCTGTTGTAGATGGAGAAATCAGCATCAGAGGAAGCCACCGGTACCATGATGGAAAACAGAAGGAGGACGGCTCCAAGACCCATGACGATCAGGAATCGATAGGCTGTTTTCATCTCTTCGATCAATTATTCACCTCCCCATCAGAAGATGAAAGTCCGATCCTCTTGAGGAACGATCCGAACCATCCTTTCACTTTCACATGATCGTCTTTGTATCTGGTCAATGTTTCCCTCTCGGGTGATCCAAGTTTGTATATCGACCATTCGAAATCCTCTGATATCCTGTCCGATATCACTGGGTCCAGGCCATTCGCTCGCAACTGCCTTGAGATCTCTCTTGGCGTCATGGAGTTACTCAACCCAAGTTCATAAGGGGATCTTTCAATAACATCAAGGTAATAGCTTATCAATTCCTCTCTTTCCATGTTGAAGGCATGTTTTTGGGTCCTCCTCGTTATTGGGGTCAGCCTCTTCTCCACTGCTTCTTCGGCAACTACGATCTTCTTTCTACGACGTATGTAGATCTTTGGAAGATGGAACGGTTCATCAGCTTCGATCGAGGTTTCCTTTCTCTTCTTTTTCCTAATGAAGATCAACAGGACCGATACGATCAGGACAATGATCGTTACCAGGGCCAAAGTGATCCATTGGATGAGGATATCTTCTTCCATGGGTGGGTCATTTTCCCCATCATCATCAATAATGGTATCGTTGATATCATCGGAGGGTGGATCCGGATCTGATGGTATTGTCAGGTCCACTCTAATGAGGATCGCATTCGACCATCCGTCGATCGTCCATTCGTCCGATGATGAAAGATATGCCTTGAAGAGATATGTTCCATTCCCCATGTCATAAGGATCTATGGTGATATTGGATATTTCCCCTTCTGTGATATTGAAGGTTCCGAATTCAATGTCGTTCATGAGGATCATCAAGGAACCATTTCCGATCTCCATATCGATGGATAGTCCGATCGTATCGTTATATCCGAAATCGGTACCATTCGCAGACAGGATAATGGATGGTTCCCGGTATGTAAAGATCCCGATCGTGGTATTGGACCCATCGAAATGATCGTTTCCCGCAAATCGTAGATCGAGATCACTGTAACCCAGAGGAACGATCCCCGGATCGAATCGGGATGGTGTCCATATCTTTATCATATCCGGTCCAACTGTCACATTGAACTCCTGGGTCCTTCCAAGTTCATCGTCAACAGAAACCTGTATGCCTATCTCCGACCCATGCAAGACCACGATGGAATCCAGGTCCAATGTTATCGAGGTTTGAAGCTTCCTGACACGAAGTTCACTTGAACCGTTGGTGATATTACCATTCTGGGCGATCATGGAGACATTCAGGAAATGTGGTCCGATGTTATGTTTCCTCTCGATCAGGAACTCCCCCGAAGCCCGCCCATCATCAAGGGAAATGTTATCCAATACTGTATCATCCAGGGATATCGAGATATTTCTTTCATCCGGGTAATAGGTTCCATTCATAGGGTCGATATCTATTGCAAGGACATGGTACAAGATGGTGGTATCGTAAGGTGCGACCCCTCTGTCCAATTCGATCATAATGATAGGTTCCATGATCAAGTGCTCAAGTGAATCGAGAAACCCATTGTACAATCCAAATTGATGGATAAGGTCAAATTCCCAGGTGGTATCCAGTTCGATACCGACATCATTGAGTTCGGAGAATGTTCTATTCAGGGATTGCATTAAAACTTCAAGTCCGACAATTTTCTGGTAACATGCCATAAGTTCGAAGATATCTTCTTGCAGGGTCCTTGTTATCCGGTTCAGTTCTTTCAATCTGTTTATTGTATCGTTATGTTCGATACTGAACGATCGACATATCTCCATGGCCCTTTCAAGTAAAGGTATGGACATCGAAGCGTTTATGAAATATCCCTTGGGTAATAATGCCAATTCCAATATCATCTGATCCAGGAGGACCCTTGTCTGATCCAAATATTCGAATGGTTCATTACCAAGAGTGATGCCCTCCACCTCGGAACCTGATAAATTTCCATCATCATTCAGGTCGACAGAGATGATATTTGAGATCAATATGCTTTCCAGACCATTTACGATGCCACCGAGGTCGGGTTCGAAAATTGTGATATTATCGAGTCTATATGAATAATTCTGAACAATGATCTCCAGCAAACCGATATCATCAGCGATCGTCCCATCATCAAAAGCCTCAAGTTCATCATATACGGAACGGATGAAGAACAGTTCTTCATTCATCCCCTCAATGGACCTCAAGCATGATTCGTACTGTATGATCTTCTCTGAAATGGTCGAATCCAGATCAATTTCAAGCAAGGTGATATTTTCGAGGAACACCTTCTGTTCCTCATGGAGGGCCTGAATGGACCCCCATGTATCATCAAGTTGGTCCTTTACTGTTTCTATACCGGCCTCCATTCCCTCTGAAAGACCGGTGTTTGCAGCTTCCATGACATCGATATCTTTTCCCAGTGTTGGATCAATGGGACCTTCCTTGATGATATCTGTCAATGAGACATGAAGATCATTGACCGGTACATGCATCAATTTTGAGATCACTTCATCAACCGATGATCGATTCTCTTCGAGAATGGTCATTGTGTCGGATATATCCTGAAGCAGTTTCAATTTCAGATCTATTTTGAGAGTTTCCTCTTCAACGGTAAGGTTGATAGGCCAGCTGATATTCCTGAATCCGGAAAGGTCCTTCCCGACCAGTGATCTTCCCCTTTCCATATCCTGCAAGCCATGGTCAAATTCAATTAGAGCCAGATCCACCACGGAAAGGTTCTCCGAGATCGGACCGATCTCGAATGTGTCGAATCTGTATTCTGAAAGACCATCGATCGATCCAATGGTCATTTCGAATCCAACTATCAAGATAGAGAGATTGATATCTATTGCTCCAACAAGGCCCACCATATATTCAAGGGGTTCGTATGAATCCACATCTTCTGGGATACTGGATAATGTTGTTCTCATCCCATCTATCATATTTGAGAAGTCCGAGGAATCCTCAACAGCCTGATCGAGTTCAATGATCGCTATTTTGACCAGGGTGTCATTCAATACATCGAAGGAGGATTGGAAATAATATACAATGGCATTAAGGTTCACATCGGCATCATCGTAGTTCTCATGGGATGGCCTAGCAGCTGCCAACTGAGATATGAACAAGATCGCAGCCATCACTGCCAGGGTCTTTTGTCCGCCCATTGACCTTGGAATAGCGATCGATAACGAATAAAGGTTTCGACACGTTTATCTATTTCAAAAGCATAGTTCAAACGATGAGGGTCAAGGAGCTGGCGGTAAGGTTCGGAGGGATACCTGTCGCTGTTATTGGTGGGTCATTGATCATTTTTTCATTGTATCAATTGGGAGATCAGCCTATTGAACAACTGGCTGCGAAAGAGGGAACATGGGATCTCATCCTGAGAGCAGGGTTCGGTGTCCTCCTGATGGGCCTATTGATCCTATTCCTATTCTCCATCAGAACAGTTCCCAGGGAGATATCGACATCTTTCCTGAACATACAGGGCAGGAACATTGGAAGGACCGTTAAAGCGATGAACCTCCATGGAAAGGGGGTCTACTTTCCACCTGTGGGAAGACTCAGAGATGATCGAGTGTATATCCCGTTCGAAAGGCAGGACCTTCCAATTCCGGAACTATCGGATGAAACTGTTTTCAATGTAGGTTCTACAGGGCCTTCAATGGGACTATCCCTGATACCACCAGGGAAGGGATTCGTTGACACGGTGGAGGAACAGACAGGTTCGAAGTTCATGGAAGAGGATCTGAGAGATGGGTCAGAGGCTCTGGAAAAACTTTCCAAAGGCACTGGAATGTTTCGGTCGATCGAATTGCGTGATAGGAAGGATAGTGTGGAATTGAAGATAATCCATGACAGGAAGGATCACGTCTGTTCTTCCATCTGGGGTGAGTTCGATACTCTTCATTCTCAGGTAGGTTGTCCTCTCTGTTCTGCAGTATTGGTCGCTACATGCCGTATGGCATCGAAGCCTCTCAGGATCACCTCGGTAAGGATAAACGATGGCCAGGTCACATATGAGCTGGAAAAGGTGATCAGATGAGACCGGAAGCAAGGTTCGTAATCTCACTTGGTATCTGGATGGCGATCTGTATTCTTTTCGTGAATTCACTTGAGGTTTTCTTTGTATTGATGCTACTTGGTATTCTGGTTCTTAGAGAACTGACGGATATGTATACTTCGGGCCCTTTGAAGGACCGGGTGAATTTTTTCATTTACACGTTCTTCTTCATTTTCACTTTGATCGTTATTAGAAAGGTGTATCTAATATTATTATGAACCACTGGCCACTCGTAATATGAACAATATGGGGGATGCTGTTCAAGAATCGATTGTTGTCGCTTTTTTGTGTTTTCTATATTTGATAATAAGGAGGAAAGTTTTTTTATATCACCGTCAGATTGGGACGCATCCAGAGGGTATATAAAAAAACCCTTGTTGAATGAAAAAAGGTGTTTACACCTTCGTGATGAATAAAGGAGACGTTCATATGAACAACGATCATAGAGAAAAGATCATAGTGGCCGTTGCTGCGATACTGTTCTTTGCAGCCTTTGGAGCCATTGCAATGATGGACCAAAGCCATGGTACCGATGGAGAGGGTATCGATGCGCAGGAAGTGAATATTGATATTACCCAGAACGAGGGGCATCTATCTATACCCAGTGTCCCTGGTGACCTTCTTGTCCTTGGAGCCGGATCCGATGCAACAGTTGATCTCAGGGTCGAGAACAACGACAGGGATAATGATATCGATACCATAAAGGTCCTGATACCCGGAGGGGTTGTTATTGACGGAACCTCCACATGGTACAATATCAATGCCCTTGATCATGAATGGACATTCAATGCAACAGCAACCGATGAGGCAACATTCGAAGCACAGGACGATATCCTCGGCAGGATCTTTGGTGGGTCCGCCCAGTATGATGTCGTCGGTAACGTCGATGATGCTCTCGATCACTTCTCGGAGAATGCGACCATACCGGTCTCTGTGAACGAGGCGATAACCGTGACGGTCGAGTTCACAGCACCTACTACCAGCGGTATCCTTACCGGAAACGACGGTATGATGGTCTCTGTTGGCGACCTGAAGACAGAGGATACCCCAGACACCATGACAGATCTCTATCCGGATGGATACACATACATCGTTGTGGAGGATGGTTACTCGTTCATCGTCATTACAGTGGACTCGGATGAGATTACCCTGGAAGTCCAGTATGGAACGAAGACATTGTTCCAGACCGCGGCAACAAGGGGAACGAACCATGTGTATGCTGATGAGGGATTCAGATACAATACAGATGGAAAGACCATCGCTGTCCTTGAAGCACCGGCATCAGAGGATGTTGTGATCAAACCTGTGATCAAGGCATTGGAGGGATCTACCGTTGAGAATGTCGAGGTAAATATGCAGTTGATCAATGTCAAGGATATTACTGCCACCGGAACCGATCTCTACGAGGTCATAGAAGAGAACTCCGCAATTGTTTCAGTTCCAGACGTTGATTCGGATGGTGATTGGATATTTGACTCCGACGATCCAGATGACGATAATGATGATATTCCAGATGAGAGGGACCCATATCCACTCATCCCTGGAACAGAGTGGATCAATGATGCCCCGACCATCAATACACTTACCGGACCAGAGGAGAACAAGGTAGAGATGGGTAATGCATACACACTTACTGTCAATGCCGAGGATGTAAACAGTGATCCCATTACCATCACCTGGACATTATCAGGATCCAGCTGGACCGAAACAGGCGCATCGGTCTCCGGTCCGATCGACCTCGAGAAAGGAGACTATACCTTCACCGTTACCGTTGAGGATGACAAGGGCGGCCTGACCAACCAGACCATCGATGTGGAGATCTTCGAAGAAGAAGTGTCGACCAACAACTGGTTCATCATAATCGCCATCGGTGCAGTTCTTCTGATAATAGTGGTAGTCGTTGTTTTCTTCCTGATGAAAGGAAAGGGAGATGATGAGGATGATGAAGCTCCGGAGGAGATCCCGGCCGAGGAACCAACAGGCGGATACAGGGAGCCAGAGCCCGGATACGAAACAGAAGATCCAGGTTATCAGGGAGAAGAGGTCATGGATGAAGAGGTCTATGTTGAGGCCCCGATGGCACCACCTGAGCCGATGGAAGAACCTGTTGCCGATGTTTCAGTTCCATCAATGGGAACAGTCCCATCGATCGAGGAGGAAGGATCTGGTGAGATGCCGACACTTCCAGGCGATGTTGATGACTCTGCCGAGATCCAGGACCTTGAATCATTGATCGATGAGATGGAGAGGGGAGACGAAGATGTCGGTGATGCTTGTCCCGAGTGTAATTCACCCCTCGGACCCTATGACTCCGAATGCCCCAACTGCGGTGCACAGTTCGAAGTGGCGCTTGAATGCCCGAACTGTGGAGCTGTGGTAGAGGACAATGTGGCAGATTGCCCAAGCTGTGGCGTATCCTTCATGTAATTATTGGATGCCACAGACCATAGGGAGGCTTTCGAGCCTCCCTTTCTTTGTTTTTCTTGACTGATGTTTAATTGATGTAGAAAAACAAAGCCCGGTAAATGAGATGTGGAATTGTCGATCTAATTTACCTGGGTCTCGAACCTTCGATTCTTCTATAGTTGACGAGAGAAGGTTACGAGTTTTTTAATTTTCTTGTTTATGGTATAATTATTGTCGAAAATTAAAAATGCGCACAATGGTAATGTAGAATCGACGATCCAGTGTTGACCTGGAAATTACGGATCGGAGTAGAATCAGAATCAAATT
>JAUVCN010000079.1 GCA_030595715.1 Thermoplasmatales archaeon | reverse complement strand
TCAACATCCGAGATATAGAGGTCCCTGATATCTTTCCTTTGTAGAACAAGCATTGCCAGCCTTTCAAGTCCAAGGCCCCATGCAAGAACAGGTTCCTTGATCCCGGCAGGTTCCGTAACCTCGGGTCTGAATATTCCTGCCCCACCGAGTTCCATCCACTTGTTATTGTAGAACACATCGACCTCGAGAGAAGGTTCAGTATACGGGAAGTATCCCGGCCTCACCCTGATATCGGTGAAACCCATCTTCCTATAGAACTCCTTCAACAGCCCCACAAGCATGTTCATAGAAGCTCCGTCCTCGACGATTATCCCCTCTATCTGATGGAACTCGGGGAGATGTGTGGAATCTATCGACTCGTTCCGGAACACCTTCTCTATGGAGAACACCTTGATCGGTGGCTTCGGATCATTGAAGCAGTGCCTGATCGTGTTGACGGTCGTATGGGTCCTGAGGATCGTTTTATTGGCCTTATCTTTCGACCATCTGTAACCCCAGCCGGAGGACCCGGTCCCCCCACCGTTCTCGTGTACCTTTGAAAAAATTTCGTATGGGTCCATTTCCTTATCGTTCACCAGCTCCAGCGGGTCCATCTCACCCACGGTCTCCACATAGAAGGTATCATGCTCCTCTCTTGCCGGGTGGTCCTGTGGAATGAACAGTGCATCCATGTTCCATAGCTCGAGTTCCGCATAATTGCCGGTGATCTCTGAAAAACCCATGTCCAGGAATATCCTTCTTATCCTCTCGATTATATGGGTCACAGGATGAATGCGGCCTCCTGAAGGAGTGGGGGCAAATGAGTTCACATCGTACCTTCTGAACTCCACATCCTTCCATTTACCCGAACGGAGCATCTCCGGGGTCAACTGGGATACCTCTCGTTTGAGTTCCAATCCGGAATCTGCGATCCTTCGACCAAGGTCTGTCAGTTCCAGCCTTCTGATGATCTCTTCTCTTTCTGAGATCACGTCCTTCCTTCCTTTAAGGGCCTTCAGAACGTCCTTCGGAATATCTGTGGCATCCATCTCTTTCCTTGACAGGATATCGATGATCTCCTCATCTTCACCTTTCTTGCCAACAGAACGTTTACCTGTCTCCGAGAGGATAACATATGTTTCTCCATCCTCTTTCTTGATCTTTGCCCATCTCTTTCGGTTGAGCCATCCAATGGAGATCCCAACTTCCTGTTTTGTAAGCTTCCCCTTCTCTTCGAGTTCAGTTAGACTTGCAACTCCATCGTTCTTCGCGATGAACTCCAGTACCTTTCTTTCGGGGAGACCCTGTGTGGCATATGTCTTCCTTCCAATTGCGATCTTGTGGAAGGATTCTTCCCTTATCTCCAGAAGGTGTTTTGTCCGGAGCCATGAGGCTGCGTTCATGACCTCGACCTCTTTACCAAAACCTCCCTTCCTCAGGGCCTTTTCCGGCTTGAGGGACATCTCACCTTTGAGTGCGAGGATCAATCTTTTCTCATTGAGACTCAGCTCATCCTTGATCCTTGACAGGTCAACTTCTTCATCCACCAATGGGTCAACCACCTTGTTCATCGGCATTGTGTGTAACATTTATACTTATTTCTCTATAAGCATCTCCAGATAGGACCTTCTTTCATTTCCGGAAAGGTCCCACTCGTCCATGAAATGGGTAACCCTTTCTTCCCCATGGGTAATATCATCATCCATCACTTCAAGCTCCAGAAAGCATCCAAGGTCCGGGACCAGATCGATACAGGCCTCCATATCGTTCAGATGATAGGTCCTTCTTTCCTTTTCCACCACCATTACCTTGCTGAAACCCAATCGATAGAAGATCTCGCGAATATCTTCTATACCCGGCACCTTGACCTCCTTCTCGAACCTTGCCTTTGAACGGTTCGATAATTTCGGACCCTTGTAAGTGATGAATGTCCGGGTCCTTCCATCATCTTGGTCCTTGACTATCCTTATTCGTAGTGCCTCATCTGTCTCCTTCAGGTCCCTGCTGGGATGCTGCAGATAGAGATCCCTATGTATCTCGGTCGATCCATGGCTCCAACCGCTGTTCTCGAGAAGATCTGCCATTTCCGTTGCCGCCATTTCGTGATCGAGCGGATCGACACTATCGGACAGCCATATCTTCACTTCGACCTCTATCTCATCCATGGACCTGAACTCCGAGGATCGGTATTTGAAATTTTGGGGGGAAAACGAATTATCCATATCCATGTATTACACTACCCGATCACCATCCGGAGATATGACCATGGCCACCAAAAATAGAGGTTCCACCAGAGAATCAAAGCTGTCAATGGAAAGAAAACCCATCTGGGACACGGCTACCAAGAAACAATTGAAGGAGATCACAGACATCTCAAAGGGATACATGGAATTCATCACCAGAGCCAAGACCGAAAGGTTATCGACCGATATCCTGGTGGAAGAACTGGAAAAGGCCGGATTCAAGCCGATCGACAAGGTAAGGAAATGGAAGGTAGGGGAAAAGGTCTACATGCTCAATAGAGGCAAGAATGTCGCCGCTGCCATCCTTGGGTCGGAGGACCTCACCAAAGGTGCGAACCTGATAGCATCACATTCGGATTCACCCAGATTGGACCTGAAACAAAACCCTCTTTACGAGGACAATGACACGAAGTTGGCACTCCTGAAGACCCATTATTATGGTGGGATCAAGAAATATCAATGGGTAAATATTCCCCTGGCCATCCATGGCAAGGTGATCCTGGGAGATGGAAAAGAGGTCGACCTTCATATCGGAGAGGACCCCAAGGACCCGGTATTCACGATAGCCGACCTACTGCCTCACCTTTACAGAAAGAAACAAGGAGAAAGGAAACTACCAGATGGAATATTGGGAGAAGAGCTCAACGTGCTCCTTGCCTCTCTTCCTTTCGATGACAAGAAAGCAAAGAAGAAGGTCAAACTATGGGTCCTTGATCATCTGAACAAGGAATATGGGATGATAGAGGAGGATTTCGTATCGGCCGAGATAGAGGTCGTTCCGGCAGGACCTGCCAGAGAGATCGGATTTGACAGGTCGATGATCGGAGCATACGGTCAAGATGATAGAATATGCGCTTATACTTCGGTGAAGGCCCTTGTCGATTCATCAAAACTCAAGAGAACATCGATCTCACTTGTGATCGACAAGGAAGAGATCGGGTCCGATGGACCCACATCCATCAAGTCCAGGTTCCTTGATGAGTTCTATTCAAGATTGCTGGAACTCAGAGACCCCGATTACCCGGACAGGAAGCTCAGACTGGCATTATCCAATACCTTTGCGATATCCTCGGATGTCAACGGAGCGGTGAATCCCATGTTCAAGCAGGTGCATGAGCTTCAGAATGCCGCAAGGATCGGATTCGGGATATGTGTGACCAAGTACACAGGATCCGGGGGTAAGTTTTCCTCCAATGATGCCTCTGCAGAGTTCATGGGACTGATCAGGAAGACGTTCAACATTGCGAAGGTCCCCTGGCAAACCGGAGAGCTTGGAAAGGTTGATGAAGGTGGCGGTGGGACCATAGCAAAGTTCCTGGCAGAGCATAATATGGATGTTGTGGATGCCGGACCCTCATTGATCTCGATGCATTCTCCAATGGAG
Organism: Thermoplasmatales archaeon; assembly: GCA_030595715.1. Classification (GTDB taxonomy): domain Archaea; phylum Thermoplasmatota; class Penumbrarchaeia; order Penumbrarchaeales; family Penumbrarchaeaceae; genus Penumbrarchaeum. The sequence continues at coordinate 10,759 of JAUVCN010000079.1, read as the reverse complement.
ATCTCATCGAAAGCGGACGTTTGGGCCACCTACAAGGCATATCTCTCGTTCTACAAGATAACCATTTGAAACAGAGAGAACAATATCCAGGGTTGACAATCTAAATAAAAAAATGGGGGTTTTCACCCCCGGTTCCGTCCCCACATCGATCAGAGTGATAGAGCCTGGACCGGGCACACGCCCACACAGGCACCACAATCAACGCATGTTGCTTCATCCACGTCAGCCTTTCCATCGACCATGGAAAGGGCTTGAACCGGACAGGCCGCAACACATGCTTCACATCCAATGCAGGTATCCTTGTCTACTTTAACTGTCATATTCATACCTCTGTGAACCCAACAGGGTCAGGTCAGTTATTGCCCTTCGTTATAAAAACCTTGTCAGTCAAATATGACAATAAGGAACGGACATATCATGTTCGATCTATTGAGAAAAACTCCAGGGAAAGATCCGGGTCCATTCTTCCGATGATGCATGTCAGGGTCCCACATATGCTTCCTGGATTTGCGATCTGGGTCGAACCCAATTTGCAAATTGCCTTTCCGGATGAAACAGGTGCTTCATGGATATGTCCGCAAAGAACCGCCGCTGGCCGCATTTCCGTTATTGCCTTTGAAAGGTCCATAGAACCAAGATGCTCCTTCCATCCTGATATATCGGCGCAGGTTCCATGGGGTGGCCCATGAGAGACAATTACCTTTCCTCCAATATCTCCCAGGTCCTCGATCTCGTCTGCCATTGTCCTTCCTCCGATCAAAGTGCATTCCACCGGACCGTCCTCTTTGGAACAGAACCCGTTCATTTCACCTCTTTCCTTGTTCGGGCCATATCTTTCCAACCTTTCCCAATCCTTCATCATGAATGGAGTTGGTGGAACATATGAAAGACCGGCCAGTATCGTACCGTCATCAAGTTTGACGAACTTCCCCTCAAATGGTTCGATCGATGGGCATAGGTCCGAGAACCTGTCCGCGACGGATCGCCAATCATTGTTCCCGAATATCGTCAGGACCCGACCTCGATATCTGGCAAACCGCGGTTCGACCTCTTCTCTGAGAAACTTCTCCTGTGAAGATCCGTCATTCTTCCAGCCGGTCTTGAAAAGGTCCCCGCCAAGTATGATCGTTGGAGAGCCCGATCCATTGCCTTTTTTGAGCAGAGCATCCATCCTCATGAGATCCCCATGGTGGTCCGAGGCAAAGATAAAGGATACGTCCATCTATGCTGAATGTGGTCTTGTATGATTAATATTGACCCGATACCGGAATTGAAGGAACTCCGATCAGCATGCAATGAGGTTCCGGAGGATCTTGCAGATCACCTGACAGGTGAGCTCTTTCCGTTGTTGGATATGGAAAAGTGGACCGGAACGATCGTATCCTCCATACCAAAGGGGAAGGTCATATCATTCGGTTGCATAGCCAGGGCACTTGGAACGTTGAATGCTTCAAGGTCCGTGGGAAGCATCATTGCTGCAATGTCAGATGATCTTCCTCGCCACCGAGTGGTCTATTCGGATGGGAGGGTGCCGGATAGTTCCCTGGACCTTCTTGAACGTGAAGTCGACCCTGTAAGGAAGAATGATGGCATCCATGTTCATCCGGACATCATGATCACCGGGATCGGAATGGATGATCCGCCTTTCACTTCTCTGAAAGAAAATCAACTTCTGATGGCTGAAAGACCGAAGGGATCTAAAAATGGATCGATGGACCTTGCAGGGATCGATATATCCTCGAAGGGAGAGGACCACATCTGTGCGGTATGTAGCACCGATCTCCAAGGGAAGGTCAAAGGAAGATACTGCTACAGGGGAAGACCAGGTATCCCATATGTAAGTGGATTCCTTTTCTACCGGGAAGGGCCATTGATCCTGCCCGCAGTCAGGAAGGCATTGGATAATGGGACCATTGACCGTGATACACTATTGGTCATGGATGGAAATGGCAGGATACACCCCAGGTTCTACGGCATTGCATGTCAGGTTGGTACGGCCCTGGATATGAAAACCTGTGGAGTTGCCAAGAGATTGATGTGTGGTTCATTGTCTGAATGGGAGAGTATGTCAGATACCGAAGAGAAGGCTTCTGTTTTCATCCATGGGAAATTGAAAGGTTACGCGTCAAGGAATAGAAACGGGTCCCCGATCTTCATTTCAACGGGAAATCGCACTGACCTGGATCAGGTGTTCGATACATTATCAATGACAAAGGTGGGAAGATTGCCCAATCCCATAAGGGAAGCACATAATGAAGCAAACCGGTTCAGAAGATCAGAATCCCCATCTGGCGACCTTTAGGTCCTTCCTCTTCCGTTCCATATAGGAGTAAACAGAGGAATGTTCGGATCCGTTGAGGATCATGATTATTGCCTTGGAAGCTACCTTTATTCCTTCGATATCTCCGATCAGGGCAACTGTATGCCCCTTGATCGAAATGATACAATCGGTCAGTTCTTCTATCAGACGTCTTGTCCTGCCATCGGAACCGATCATCCTTGACCTGACCTGCATGACCCTCTTCCTTGATTTCCCGGAGTAGTCCCTGATGTCAAACTCCTCGTAATACATCTCATCATCAAGAAGCTTCATGGCATTCCCGGGAGAGAAACCTCGTCCAACGGCCTTCAGGACATCCCTCATCCTGAAAGAAAGGTAGGGGTCAGGTGATGAATCATCAAGAAGTGATATTTCTCCGGTTTCCGAATCAACCTCGATCTCGGTCTTACCCCTTTCTTGAAGGAGTTTCAGGGTTTCCCCATTTTTACCTATGATCGCTCCCACCCTGTCGAGCGGGATCTTGAAACTGTATGTCATGAAAGGCCCGTCGTTGCATGGAGATTAAGGAAGGGTATAAAAGATTTGTTGATAGGAATGCCTCAGCTCCGGTCCCGAAAATTCAAAAGAAAGGAATTAAATATTGCAGAACGTTCTCCAGCTACAGAGAAGGATTGAACCTTTTGGTGATTTCCTTGAATAGAAAAAAATGGGGAAATGGATATAAAGTTTGATCTACGCTTTTTGTCTATCCCCGCTATGGAGGAATAAGGTCCAATGGCTGCCCTTGAAGACAAGGAATTGAAGGATGTGCTAAAAATGGCACTATGGCAGGTAGAGGAAGCCAAGAAGCTGGACCTTTCCATCTCAAAAGCCATGAACTTCATCAACCTGTCAAAAGAAGCTCAGAGCTATGGAAATAAAAGATTGGCCATAGGTTTGATAGCGAAGGCAAAGGATTCACTTTTCAACGACATCGTGGACCTCAGCATAGGCTGCTTGAAAGATAACGGTGATGTCATCACCAAGATGAAACTTGAACGATCGACCAGGGAAGCAAGGACCATCTTTAACAGGGGAGATATCAAGGAAGCCTATGAACTTCTTCTCACTTCTGCCGACAGGGAAAAAGCATGCGCCAAAGCAACCGACATAACCCCCGAACAGGACCCGACCGCTGTAAAGTATTCGGAAGCTCTGGATTCCCTCCAGAAAGCATGGTTGAAGATGAAACAGGAGGAGGGGAATGACAAGGACATGAGCAAGGCCAAGAATCTCATCAGGGATGCGAAGGCCTCTCTATCCAAAGGGAAATATGACCAGGTCCTCAATCTCTGTCATGAGATCATGGACAGTATCCAATCACCCCAGGATCGGTTGAAGGAGGAGGCCGATGATACCATCATCGAGATCACCAAGACGCTTAGAGCCCTGTTCCCGGATCAACCACGATCTCCCAAGGAAAAGTTCTTCAAGAAACAGATAGAGGAATTGATCACACAGGCCAAGGACAGATTGATGAAGGATAGACCCGTGGAAGCGATCAATGCATCCAGAAAAGCTAAGGAGATCCTTCTCAAACTCGAGCAGGAATCCATCAAGGGTGACATTCCAAAGATGATCATCGAGCTCAGGAGCTCACTTGACGAGCTCAAACAGGGGAAGGTGGACATCTCGTACGAGGATTACATTCTGAAACAGGTCGAAGAGACATTCTGGAGAGGTGAATATATAAAATCGAGAAAACTGGCCAACAAGCTCTCAACAATCACCACCAACGCAAAGGTACACATCAGGGTCAGCACGCTCTCATCACGCCTTGTCGACCTCAATGAACAATTGAAGGAACAGGCAGGTCATGATGGATACCTGCAGGCCAGGGAATATATCGATAAGGCCAAGGTATTCATGGGACAGTCCGCTTATGACACGGCATCATCATTCCTGGACAAGGCCAGTAATATCATTGAGAATTGAGGTCGGGTCAAAGGATATATCGAAGTTTCCTCTACCAAGGCCGTGTTCAAGAGGATAGCTGTTGTCCAGGTCCTCGCCAGCGGTGGATTCCTGGCTTCATTCACATACATCGCTCTACTCGGAGATGAGATGGGGCTATCCAGGTCGCAGATCGCGATCATGGCCATGCTCTATGCCGTGGCCCAATTCTTTTCATCCTTTCTTTTTGGGAGACTTGCAGACGATCAGGGTAAGAGAAGGATCCTTCTTCTTGGACTCTTCTCATTGATCTTCCTCGTAGTCCTTCAAGCATTGGGATGGGATAGATATTCGATATGGACGTTCAGAACCCTGACCGGCATAGGTTTCGGGATCTATCCCGCTGCACTGGCGGCATATGCATATGAAGGAAAGGCAAAGATGGGGAAATTCTCATCATTCGGTGCTCTGGGGTGGGGAGCAGCCCTACTGATCGCGGGACCCATAGGAGACATATTTGGAGTGAGGTCGGTTTTCATCATGGTCTCCGTGATGATGATCGTTGCATTCATCGTGGCACTTACCTTTAAAAAGATCCCGGAGGTCAGGATCAGGTCACCTCTTCTGCCTATCGAGATGATCAAGAAGAACAGGGAGATCATTTTTCCTTTGATCCTCAGACATGCTACCGCCTCATCGATCTGGGTGCTCTGGCCTCTTTTTCTTACCGAAAAGATCGGCCTGAGCCTGTTCGAAATGGGCATTGTTCAGGCAACGAACGCATTTACACAGTTCATCGCCATGTATCTGCTCGGTGACAGGATCGGCCCCAAAAAGGCAGTCGGACTGGGCCTTATCCTGACCTCGATGGCCGTGCTCTCTTTCACTGTCATCAATTCATTTCCTCTTTTTCTGCTAACCCAGGTCATCCTGGGCCTTTCCTGGGCAAATCTGTTCGTTGGGTCTCTTCGGTCCATCATGATCAAGAACAAGGAAAGGGCAACAGCTGCAGGCCTCTTGAACTCGTCCCTGAGCCTTTCTGGACTGCTGGGGCCTGTTATCGCCCTGGTCCTTGTTGAATTGATACCAGATATTCCATATAAAGGTCCAATGTATTTTGCAGGTATAGTTTCTTTTTGTGCCTTCCTGTATTTTGCCTTCTTCGGAATGAAAAGAGTTCCATCGAGATAGAAAAAAGATCCATCCGATCACAATAGATTTATGTATCGGCCGTTCTCTGACCAATGCGATCCAAATGACCTCATCTCCCATCCCATTATTCTACCATGATGACTACATCAAGATCACACAGACACCGGGACATCCGGAATCTCCCGATAGGGTCCTTGCCATCATGTCCATGATCTCCGAAAGGAAGATCCCTGTGGATGTGATCGAACCCGCATCGGTCGATCGGAAGGACCTCTTGAAGGTCCACGATGGACGTCACGTTGACAGGGTAAGGGATCTTGGTGTCGGATTCATGGACCCGGATACATTCCATCATGATCATACGTACAACTTATCACTTCGGGCCGCTGGTGGGGTTGTATCGGCCATGGAAATGGCAGTTAAAGATAGGAGGTCAACCTTCACCATACCGAGACCTCCCGGGCATCATGCCGGATCGGATTACAACATGGGATTCTGTTACTTCAATAATGTAGCATTGGCAGCAAGGACCGCGATCGAAATGTTCGATGATATTGAAAAAGTTGCCATCGTTGACATAGATGCGCATCACGGGAACGGAACGAATGACATCTTCTCGGCCGATGAGGACGTACTATACATCTCAACCCACCAGTGGGGGATATTCCCCGGCACCGGACACCGGAGCGATGTTGGGAATGGAAAAGGAGAGGGAAAGACCGTGAACCTTCCTCTGCCCGGAGGATCGGGAGATCCAAGCTTCGAGAGCGTAACAGATGATATCATCGTACCCGTGATCGAATCCTACTCGCCTGACCTGCTCTTCATATCCCTTGGCGTGGACTCTCATATCATGGACCCTTTGACATCTTTGACCCTGTCTACGCCGGGATACCTGAGAATGATCGAGGCATTGAAGGATATTGCAACACGGACCTGTAATGGCAGGGTCGTCCATGAACTGGAAGGAGGATATCACCTGAGAGCCCTTGCCGAGGTCTTTGTTGGTGCTATGAACATGCATCTTGACGATCCATTGGACTTTAGAACAGATTATAACGAAACAAAGGAAACAATGCCCGATCCAGATAGGATAGGGCAGTTCATGGATGTCCAATCTTCATACTGGAATATCTAGATCCTTTTCCTCTTCTTGTCGTTCTTGATCTCCTTTTCTTTCTTGACCTGATGTTCGATATGGTCGAAAGCGGTGCCTATGGCAACCGATAGGTCCCAATCATAGGCCTCTCTCACGATCACCTCGGTGGATGTCATCAATTTCACATTCACAGTGTATTTATCATCATCGGAATCGTGATGATGATGCCTTATCCTGACGGTTACGGATGAGACCGATATGAACCGCTCCAATTTGGAGACATATCCCGATATAAGTCCATTCAATTCTGATACGTCCATCAGTTTGACATCATCTATACCGGCGATCTGAATGAGGGGGCCTCCCCTGGCAGGTCCTTTCAGGAAGACCTCGAGAATGTCAACCTCGTTGATGGACCCGGCAAGCTCGTTATCGTCAAGGACATAGATAATAGGTGTATCATTCTTGATCATCAGGTCGATCACCCTGTAGAAAGGGTCGGTCCTTGAAAGGGTGGCGGGTGTTGTTGTGATGGAATCGATCGTCCTATCCCGCTTGGATTTTTCACCATGGAAATCACCCTTGTGAGGCCGGTTCCGTGGGGATTCAAGAAAGGTCACAAGGTCCTTTGTGGTAACAGATCCCATGAACTTCCCATCGTCATCAACAACTGCTGCCGATGTCTCACCCGAAAGATCGATGAGGGTCAACGCCTTCTTCATCCCTATCCCCAGGCTAACTGTGGTGGGGGCGAAATTCATCACAGATTCTACGGTCGAATTCCTCAATACCTCATCTTCTTTCAGAAGCTTTATGATGTCCCTTCTTGAGATCATTCCAATGACATCGGATTTGTGGGTAACGGGAAGAGAGGCGAAATCCCTGGTTATCAATCTCTCTGCGACCTTGTACACTTTATCGGTCGTCTTCACCTTTGGTGGAGAGATCATGAAGCTCTTGACATGAGCCGATATTGCCACCTTTCTCCTTCTGGCAAGGGTCCTGAAGGTCAACAGACCCTTCAGTTTCCCATTTTCCATCACCGGGAGCTCCCGGACCTTGTATTTTTTCATCTTTCCAAGAGCCTCTGAAAGAGGGTCCAGGGGTTCAACGCTCCACTCTACCTTGGACATTATGTCCTCTACCCGTCTATTATACATATCCGGTCTGAGCATTCTTCACACCTCCGTTGGGATAGGGCCCAAAAGAACAACTTACCATCAAGAGAACTCCGGTTCATATATCAATATTTTCATCCCGGAACCAATATGATAACAGGACCTTTGAACATTTCCCGATAATAAGAGAGCGGAGAAACCATTTTCTAGGGGTTCTCTCATCTCGCTATCATGACTAAAGAGGAATCTCTTTCAGGAGGTAAATACCTTGTCCCTGCAGACGAATGCCTTGTTCATATTTTAATGGGGTCAAAGAGCGATCTCACTGTTGCGAAAAAGGGTGTTAAGGTCCTTGAAGAATTGGAGGTTCCTTACTATGTGACCGTAGCTTCAGCTCACAGGACCCCGGACCTTGTGGAGGAGACGGTCAAAGGGTCCAATGCCAAGGTCTTCATTGCAATTGCTGGATTGTCAGCTGCCCTTCCTGGCGTGGTTGCGGCTCATACACAGATGCCTGTGATCGGAGTCCCGGTGGCAGGGAAGGTGCCATTCGACTCCATCCTCTCAATAATCCAGATGCCTCCGGGGATACCTGTGGGAGCCGTCGGACTTGATAGAAGTGACAATGCGGCCCTTCTTGCAACCAGGATACTTGCCACATTCAATGAGAGATACAGGATCGCCCTCGATGGGTATCTCCAACGAATGAGAGAGAAGGTCATAGCATCCGGAAAGGAAGTCCTCGGTGAGTAGGCATGCACGATACCATAGTGGTGGTCGATAACGGAGGGCAATTCGCCCACCTGATCGCTACCAAGGTCAGGGACACGGTCCATGTCAAGACCATAATCGTCGACCCCTCATCGGATGTATCGGAATTTGAAGGAGCAAAGGGCATCATCCTCTCGGGAGGTCCAGATTCGATCAATGAAGAAGGATCGGTCAGGATCAATCCTGCCATAATTGAACTTGATGTCCCGATCCTGGGTCTCTGCTACGGCATGCATCAGATCGCCATGCATTACAGTGGACTCGTTGAAGGTTCCGACCTGAAAGAATACGGATTTGCAGGCCTTCATATTGAAGATAATGCCATCTTCAGGGGCATTCCACAGGATGACAGGGTATGGATGAGCCATGGTGACAAGGTCACCAGGTTACCGGAGGGATTCCAGACAGTTGGTGTAACTGAAAACTGTCCGATAGCTGCTTTTTCGGATCATAAGAGGAAAAGATGGGGATTCCAGTATCACCCCGAGGTCGAAGATACCGTGCATGGAATGGAGATGATCGGGAACTTCGTCGTGGATATATGTGGAGCTTCGGAGGATTGGACGGTCGCAGCAAATCTTGGAGAGATCACAAAGGACATTGTCAATGAGACACGCGGAAGGAAGGTCCTATGTCTCGTGTCCGGGGGTGTCGATTCGACCGTGGTTGCAGCACTTCTCAACAAGGCCCTTCCGGAAGATCGAACATACTTTATCCACGTTGATACGGGATTGATGAGAAAGAACGAATCCGCCAAGGTGGAAAAGGCCCTTAGAGAACGGGGATTGAAGAACTTCAAGGTGATCGATGCCACCAACAGATATCTCTCATCCCTCGATAAAAAGGTGGAACCTGAAGAGAAGAGGAAGATCATCGGAAGGCTCTTCATAGATATCACAAATGACGAGGTTTCAATGGCCCAGGGAGATGAATGGGTCCTGGCCCAGGGCACCCTGTATCCTGATACTATCGAGAGCGGTGGGACCAGGAATGCCGATGTTATCAAGACCCATCACAACAGGGTCGATGTGATCATGCAGATGATAGAGGAAGGACGCGTGATCGAACCGGTGAAGGACCTTTACAAAGCAGAGGTAAGGGAGGTCGGAGAAATGCTGGGTCTCCCAAAGGACCTGGTCCACAGGCATCCGTTCCCGGGGCCGGGACTCGGCATCCGGGCTCTCTGTCAGAACCTGGAACTGATCAAAGAGAACATAGAGGCTGTTGAGAATGTCCAGCCAAAGGTTGAAGAAGGCATACTGAACGACCCATGGGGGAAAGGGAAGGTGGAAGGTATGGTCCTTCCTGTTCTCTCTGTCGGAGTTAAAGGGGATGCTCGATCATACGAACATCCGGTCGCCCTGTGGGGCCTTGAAGAGGAGATCGACTGGAATGAATTAAAATTGTTCTCGACCAGATTGGTGAACAGGACAAAGGGCATCAATAGATGCATATTGATGCTTCATCCCGAAGATAGGGACCTTACATCTCCTGTTGAAAGATACATCACCTCGGATCGGATGGACCTGCTCCGGGAAGCCGATGCTATTGTAATGCAGGGTCTTCGGGACCATGGATTGTATGATTCTATCTGGCAGTGCCCAACAGTCCTCGTGCCGATCGGATATGGTGGGGGAGAGACCGTCGTCATCAGGCCCGTATGGTCAAAGAGGGCGATGACCGCAGAAGTATCGGAGCTTCCGAATGAGCTCTATGATGATATCGTTCCCAGATTGATGGCTCTTGAAGGCATCGATGCGGTTGCAGTAGATGTGACGTCAAAACCACCGGGAACCATTGAATGGGAGTGAAACACCCCAAAAAGTCGTACATGTCCCCAATATCTTTATAACCTCCAGATTTGAATTGACATCCACTCATAAAAATGAGAAACAATTCATCTATAAATTGGGAGGAAGATCAATGAGGACCATATCATTCGTATTATTCCTGTTACTGTCAGCTCAGGCTATCACTGTTCCATTGATGTCGGGATCGGAAGATGTTTCGATCACGATCAACTCTGATCCATCGATCGCCTTCAGTCCAATATTAATCAACGGTGATAATGATCTGCTGAACCAGACATCTTCAAACGGATGGAAAGGGAATGGAACTGAATCAAATCCCATTATCATTGAAGATCTGGATATCAATGTCACAACCACATCTGGCCTAACCATTCTGAATACCGATCTGCATTTGGAGATCAGGAACTGCACAACCTTGACAACTGGCGTATATGCCATCCGCATCAGGTATTCATCCAATATCTCCCTGATCAATATGACATATCTTTCAAATTATATGGTTTATTGTGAATACTCATCATTTATCGTGATGGAAGAGATCAACACTCCCGGTTCAGGGATACGGGACTGGGCAATTATAAATTATTGTGATAAG
>JAUVCN010000011.1 GCA_030595715.1 Thermoplasmatales archaeon | reverse complement strand
ATCATCGACTTCTATGCCAGAGTCTGTCTTTCGCTTCATTTGGGTCTCGAAACCGATCAATCTACCGCGGATCGAATCAAGGGTCGATCGAAGTTCCTTCTTGTCTGAAATGCTTTCCTGGATGATCTTTAACTGCCTCTCGACAAGGTCAAGTCCAGATTCCAGGTCCCCAGCTTCGATAAGGACCTTTGCCCTGGTATGGCTTGCCTTGAATGAAGCTATCTTGAGGCCCAGGGACCTTGCCTGTTTGATCAAATTGGAAAGTTCCTCGAGATGCACGACAGCCTTCTTGTTCATCAGCTTGTTGGCTATCGATTCCCTGAGCCCGTAGAGGTGTTCCATGCCCTCCTTGAACATATCATCATCTGCAAGATTGTAGGCTTTCTGGATCGAATCTTCCGGATCTCCAAGGTCAATTGAATATTTTCTGCATTCCTCAATGGACCTCCTGATCTCCTTTTCAACCAAAGAGAAGGTCCTTTTTGTCATCCGGTCCTCAAGGTCCACCTGGGCAAGTGTAAAGAGTTCAAGGGCCTCTTCCAACTGGTCTGATCTCATCAGCTCCTTTGCTTCGTTGATCATGGAATTGGCCTTGCTGGTTTCGATCAGAAGGCCCTCTGCCTCTTGCAGTGTAGCTGATGTCTTTTCGATCCTTACGGATAGAATATCCGAGAGTCTTATTTTCCTTATTTTCCTAAGGAGGTCCCGTTCCAATTCCACGCATCCGTCGATGTCCCGTGAGAGGTAGGATTCCTTGATCTTCTCCAGTTCTACCTCATAGGATGTCGGGTCGATCCCTTCTTCCTTGATACTTTTGATCTCGTTCATTATGGTGATCAGTAATTTCTGGTATTCCACCTTCTTTTCTTCTTTCTTCATGGATGAGATCCTCTCCTTGAGGATCTGCAACTGTTCCTCGAATGATAGTATATCATTGTTATCAAGTGTATTCTTGGCAACTTCAATAGGTCCGTCCAGAGGGGTGACATCTATGGATAGCTCCACCAGCTCCTTCCTGGTGTCAAGGATCCCGTCCAGGCTCGCCCTGGCTTCCTCAATAGCTTTCTTCTCCCTGATCTTGAGCAATACAGCTTCGGCCTTATCAAGTAGTGTATCGACATTCTTCAGTATATTGCTCTCCACCATATTGGATGCTTTTTTCAATATCTTTGCAATGGGAGATACATCCACTATGTCCTTGATCTTCTCCATCTCGGAATTCAATTTATCGATCCTATCCTCCAGCCCCAGGACAGCATTCTCTTCAAGCTCCGCAGCTTTCATAGAGGATGATTCGAGCAATGACCCCATACCTTTCATTGCCTCTTGGATATCGGTGGAGAAAAGGGATTGCAACCTGTCCTTCTCTTTGATTAGCTCAAGGTGTTGATCACCATTCCCCTCGCTTAATTCCGCAACACGCGAGATCAGAGGTTCAACAGAGTGAAGGATCTTTCCGAATTTATCCATTTCACCCTTCGAGACCTCTTCCTGTATATCTCTGGATATCGATCTCATACTGGAATAGGAACTAAATGGATCTGTGTTTGAAAGTGTGAGGGTCGTATCGATCCTATTTTCAAGATCTCCCCTCTTCTCACTGTCTGCGATCCTTGCTGTCATCTTCTTGAGTTCTTTGATCGATCCCTTGACCTCTGAAACGATGTCATTTGAAAGTAATATCATATCTGCATGGATCTTCTCCAAGCATGATCCGAGGTCTTTCCATGATGTTCTCAATATGTCAAGGTCTCCCGAACCTCGATCCTTCATGATGTTGTGAAGATCGGGGATCTTATCATCCAAACGTTCCTGTTTTCCTATGTCAAGATACGAGGTTTCCAAACCATTGATCTCGTTGATCCTGTCATTGATCGCAGGAGGATAAAGGGTCACCAGGAACTGGGAAAACCAGTCCTTTGATATCTGATAATATTGGTCGAACATGTTACGGTCATTGTTCGATCTTGCATCCTTCATTGCCTGAATATGTGGCAGGATCGAACTGGTATCTCCACCAAGGGACTTTGCTTCCTCGTCGAATCCATCGATCTCTCCCGTCATCTGATCGATCTCTTCCGTATCGATCTCTGCAACTTCTTCCACCTTTTCTTCAGCCGGAGGCTTTTCATCAGGCTTTTCTTCTTCAACGGTGGTCTCTTCTTCAGCCGGAGGAGCTTCTTCTTCGGGCTTTGCCTCTTCTACCAGGGCCTCTTCTTCCGGTTTTGGCTCCTCTTCCGGAGCTTCTTCTTCAGCAGGTAAAGTTTCCTCTTCGGGCTTTGCCTCTTCTACCAGGGCCTCTTCTTCCGGTTTTGGCTCCTCTTCCGGAGCTTCTTCTTCTGTGGGTGGAGTTTCTTCTTCCGTTCCATCTTTAACCTTTTCTTCCACAGAAGGTGGCTCTTCTTCCTCTTTCTTCTCCTCTTTTGGAACTTTATCTATCTTTATTGTCTTTTTTACTACTCTCTTCCCCAGCCTCTTTTCTATTTTGGAAACATATTCTTCGAATTTGGTGATGGCTCGATCAAGGTCCTTTGCAGGGGCTGTTTCGGAAACTTTTTGGATCTTCCCAAAACTGGTCTTCAATCTGCTAATATCCTGCCCTCTACCTTCAATGGCTCTTAATCTATCCCAATTGCGGGTTAATCTTTCCCTGATCGTTTCATTCCCTTGCTGGGTCATGGAACCATCACCTCCGACAAAATATTATGCCAACTAAAGCCACAGATTCAATTCTAAATAATGTTTCCTGTGTATTTAACTTATTCATGGAATATATATCTAGAAGCCGGGGATCTGCGTCAGTTATTTTTGATCTCGAGTTCCTCGATATGGGATTGGGCCTCCAATGGCCCGCCAAGTCCCGGTCCGGGAAGGGGCTGAGCTGAAACGTCTGTCTTCTTCTCCAGATGACCTGCTGGTTTGGGAGCTCCGTAAAGGGATTCATAAGAAGCTTTCCTTGGACTTTCTTCATCTTTCAGGTCCTTACCGAATGGGTCCTTTCCTTCAGCGTGTAATTTTTCAATACGCTCGATGAACTCCATCTCCTTCTGTTTCTTCTCTTTCATCTGTTTTTTGACAAGAACGAATCCAGCAACTCCGAAGATGATGAGCACGATCAGGATGCCGATAACCACCAAAATATTGGTAGGACGGGCGAAATCACCGAATGTGGATGAGGAACTTCCTGTATTATTATCCAATTGCAAGATCGTACCCACATCCAATGCTCCCTCGCCGGCAGTGTCCGTTATGATGTATCTTTCCGCCAGAACTCCGATCTCTCTATGACCAAGGATATGAATAGAAACAGCAAACAGATCGAAATCGTCAGGATCGATCGGGAATTCCAGACCATTTTCGACAAGCTCTGTAAATGGTATCGCCCAGACAAGTGTTGCTTTGTTCATGATGATACCGGTCGATGTGTTGTGGATGAAAGGGTCTCCAACATAGCTCCGGCTTGCAAGGACCATATCAGTATTTGGAATTCTATCAGGTATGGACTCCCATGATGAGATGTTCTTGAAATCCACATGGGTCTCATTGTATCCCTTTTTCATCACGAAGATATGATACTGGAAGTTTCCATCTATCTGGATCGTATCTTTGATATCCATGAATATCTGGATTGTATTTCCTCTTCTCTGGGTCCTGAGGGAGAGGATATCAAGCCCTCTTTCCGAGACCGTGCTTACAGAGAAGATCCTCTTTTCCTCACCTTTCAGCCTCCACTCCTCCATCGTTTTGACAGAATCGGCCTCCGGATCATGGACGGTCCGGATAAGTTCTCCCTTGGCAATGTCCTCGGGTGATTCCACGAATATCGTGATATCTGTGGAGGATGAAAGGAAATGATCTGACACCGTTAGAGTTATGGTCGTGTTTCCGGAATGGGACGTGGAATAGGTATGTGAAGCGACCTTACCTGAAGATGTCTTTTCATCCCCCCAGTCCCATTCGATATCGAGATCATCATCATCAACATCCACCACGTTTCCTGCCTCTAGTGTGATCATCTCTCCAGGTAACAACGTCATGTTACCTTCCACTATCGTGATCGTAGGGATGAGAGGAACATCGTTAACGGATTCAACTGCAAGGGCCACATCCAGGATGTAATGTCCTCCTCTGCCATCTTCGAGCGTGATGTTGAAAAGATAGTTACCCACGTCATCTTGTAAGGGAGATACCACGATCGTTCCGTTGGGATGGACCTCGAGGAACGGCATATTGGAAGCGGATGCGTTCGTAGTGAAGAACAGGTTCTCGAACGGATCGTCCTCATCTGTGTAATTGATCTTGTATACCCTTACAAGATCCTCCAGGCCGTATATGTTGAAGATCCCACCTGTATGATCTGATTCTCCGATCTTGGTTATGCGTGGGGGATCATTGACCTCTTGAACCATTAAGGTGAAACTGTCGGTTACAGCTCCATCCCTGTCCGTTGCTCTGAAGGATATCACTTCTTGTCCATGCCAGTTCTTTTCTGGTATCAGTCTAACTTCGGTGAACATCCAGATATTATCCCCTGTTCCTATGGGTGTTTCATTGAACATGATATCGATGTTCTCATTTTCAGAGGTTATTTCGAACGCTAATCCATCTCCTCCGGTTTCGATGAAATGGGAAGTCAGGCTCAGCCATGGGATCAATTCAGTGTCTTCCTTTATGGTGAATGTGTTGGGCCAGGGATCGGACCCATTGATCTTTGGTATGGTCGTATGCGACCATATATCAACGTATAATGTGTAAGAACTGAAAACGGGGGCGTATACAGTATTCCCATCGAGATCGAAGTAGACCCTGAAGAAGTATCTTCTGGCAAGTCCTCCATCGTTTGTGATGGTCATCTTCTCTTCCACATCGAGTGTGCCAACAAGATCCTGGGTGGAATTCAATATATCCAGTTTGAATGTTGCTTCCGTGACCAACCATATCTCCATTGATCTGGACGGCTGTAGATCGTACTGGAAATAATCGACAATATCATGTGTTGGGTGCAGGTCATTACCCGTAGATTTTGAGGGGAGGGATGTCATCCCGGGTTTGTTATCTGCAATATATTTGTTATTGTTTGAATTCTCGGTCCCACCCAGTTGGTAGCTGTACTCTGCGGAACTCCCTATAGGGTCTGTTATAACCTCCAGATAATAGTTGCCATCATACGGGATATAGAATTCTATCTCCGACCTTTCACCTTCGGAATACATGGTACCGATCGGCCTTCCATTTGGTTCATAGAATATGCCCTTGATATTGGCTCCACTATCCTTGATGATGCCCACGGTGAAGCGATGGGCATTTTCTTGACCATTAAGCTCATCACCCACAAGGTTGTTGATCCTGTACACATTCCTGGAATTGGCATTATCAAGGGAATTACCTGATCTGAGATCCGTATCGTAGAAGATATCTACAGCCTCATCGAAAAGATATGGGTTCGAATAACCTTCCGTGTAATCCGAGAATAGCAGGACTGGCGAGATCGATGTGATCAGAAGCAAAACTGACAGAATATAATAACGGAAAGCGGATTCCATCCTATCACCTGGACGATGTGTAAGGTATACTCTGGTATATATGGAATTACCTTCCGAATAGGTATTTGTACATAAAAAAAGGACACCTCAAAAAGAGGTGTCCAAGAGTCCTTTTTCCTATCCGCTCACTGTGGAGGCATAGGTGCTGGAGGCTGTGGTGCTACAGGTGCCTCGGGGGCCGGTGGAACTGGCTGTTCTGGTGCTGGTGCAACCGGTTCTTCTACAGGTGGTGCAACCGGCTCTTCAGGTGCTGGTGCCACAGGCTCTTCGGGTGCAGGTGCAATCGGTTCCTCTACAGGTGCCTCATATGTCTGCTCGACAGGTGCCTCTTCGGGCATGGGCTGTTCCATGCCTTCCATGGGCATCTCGCCTTCCATTCCAGGTTCCTCAACAGGCATCTCGCCTTCCATCGGGGTCTCTTCCGGAATTTCCTCATCCTTCTTACCCTTCTTCTTCATGATGATCACGATGATAATAACGATGATCAGGATGATGATAATGATGGGTATGGCGAGCATAATACCGCATGCTTCGAGGAAGGGGGGGTCATCCTCCTCTTCCACGATATTAATGGTGGTTGTATCCTCTGAGACTTCCTCCAGACCATCCGAGACGGTGCAGGTGAAGACGTAAGAGAGACCCATTGTGAAGTCGTCTGCGGATACGATGACAACATCTCCTGCTGCGGTCCAGGATGAATCCTGGTCGTTTGTCCAGGTGTAGGTCAGATCATCACCCTCTGCATCGGTTGCGACACAGGTGAGCTCAACATCCTTTCCTTCCTCGACATCTCCACTGATGAAGTCAATTGCCTCCAGGAGACTGAGTCCCACCGGATAAACGGTCACATAAGAGATGACAGGTGCAGTGTTTGCGACCTCGACGTTTACGGTGAAGTATCCGATATCAATGGTTTCGGTCCCATCTGAGACCTCTACAGAGACGTTGTAGGTCCCGGCTGCGGTCCAGTTATAGGCGAAGTATTCCATCTCAACCACGGTCGTTCCATCGACCTTCCAGATGAATGTGAGATCATCTCCATCGACATCTGTTCCGGAAGCAGAGACGTTGATCTCCTCTTCTGTCTTGATATCGTATATTGCATCCCAGTCGCCGGTTGCTGTTGGAGCATCATTGACTGCCTCGATAGTGAGTTGGACGTAGATCTCGTTCCACAGTTCAGCATCGGAGACATTCATGGTTCCCCAGAACACTCCATTTGCATCCTCATCACCGATAATGGTGAAGTTGAATGGGATGGTCACATTGGTCTCGTTAACGTCGAGATTGTCAATGGTTACCGGAGCGTCACCCATGTCGAGTGTGTATGTCAGGTCATCCATGTCGATATCAGCTGCTGAGACCATGAAGGAGATATTTCCCTCTTCATCGAAGGTCAGGTTAACAACGTTCCTGAATTCGGACATGTTACCATCGGTCTCATCGACCCAGGTATAGTTCCAGATCTCGATATCTGTCTGGTCTTCTCCGATCATGAAGTGCTCTATCACTGGAGCATCGTTCACTGCAGAGACAGTGATGGTGAAGTTATGTTCAAAGTATCCGATATAATCATCAGTTGCATTGATAACAACGGTCAATTCACCATTGAAATCCTCTGCTGCTGTGATGTTGTAGACCATGTCCTCGATCATAACGGCACTTATCTCAGCGGGCCATGTGATCGCATAATCAAGCCCGGCAGGGAGGAAAGCATCTGTGATGTTCCATGTGAAGGCCTCAGCGTCCTCTGCAATTTCGATCGTATCATCGAAAGCTGCGTTGAATGACACTACCTCATGGACTATGATCTGGCCTGTGCTGTTGACATTTATTGATGCATTCCCATCATCAACGATGTATACCAGGAAGTCAAAGGTTCCGGCAACATCTGCGGTCCATATTGTCATGAACAATATACTACCGCCATCTCCCGACATATCCTCGAACGGCATGTCAAGGTCCAATGGGGTGGACAGGTTGATCGTAAGCGTAGCAGTAAGGTTTGCGGATACATTATTATAATCCCAGTCATCGATGAACGGTTGAGCATCGACTGCGAACAAGAATCCGTCACCCACATATCCTTCCTTATCGCCCATATCGCCACTATCATCGGCAACAACCACCGTGAAATCCGGAGGAAGCGCAATTGCAAATAAGCCAACAAAAGTAACCAAGGCGAGGCTCATTGCCAAAAATATAGCAAGAGCTCTATTTCCAGTTAGTTTCTCCATTCTCGTCACCACCTAGCATTTTTACATAGGTTCCTATGTTTATTTCTCCAGGTGAGTCCATGTCCCCTTTGATGCTCACCTTACAGAAGAAAAACACTAATCATTATTTAAGAGTTTCCCGCATTTATTTACTTATTGTCGAACTTTAATCAATTAATTATATTATATTGGTGAATCACATCGATATATGGGAACCGCAGATTATTGCCGTTTTTTTCATTGTCCAGTAGGAAAAATGATTATTTTTCTTATTGTTGTAACCACTTTTATTCTGAATAAAAATGAATATCACAAATCTCATATGGCCCATCCGATAAGATTCTCCATACCTCCCGATGTGGCGATCAAGTAGAAAACGGGGATATTTATTGACCACGAATGTACGTGGTTATATAATCTGAGGGTCACTCATAAATATCAGTACTTGTTTCAGCGCCTAACCCTGTTTTTAGTCCAAGACAGTATCATATGGGGGGATGTAACACATGAAAGATTACATCAACTGGAAACGGACAAAGTTCGCAGCAGAAATCGGCGAGGATGATTACAATACAGAGGTAACGCTTTGCGGGTGGGTCCAATACACCCGTGATCTCGGGAAGATGGCATTCATCCATCTCAGGGATAGATCCGGTGTTGCACAGCTAACTGCCCTCTCAAAGACAATGGATAAAGAAATTTTCGATCTCATTGTTTCAGTCCCGAGGGAATCCGCGATAAGCGTTAGGGGCATAGTAAAACAATCCACCCAGGCAAAGGCCGGATGGGAAATAATCCCATACAAGGTAAAGGTTATGGGAAAAGCATCGACCCCTCTCCCACTTGGTGTTGTGGATAAAGTAGAGGCCGATATGGATACAAGGCTGGATAACAGGTTCCTTGATCTCAGGAAACCCCATATACAGTCAATTTTCATGATCAGGTCAACCATCCTCAATGCTGCAAGAGAGGTTTTTCTGGAAGAGGACTTCGTTGAGATCCAGACACCCAAGATCGTTGCAACAGCAACGGAGGGTGGAACGGCCCTGTTCGAGATGAATTACTTCGACAAGAAGGCATATCTCAACCAATCTCCACAGCTGTTCAAGCAGACCATGATGGCTACCGGACTTGATAGGGTCTTCGAGATCGGACCGGCATTCAGAGCTGAGGAGCATGACACTGTCAGGCATCTCAATGAATACACATCCATCGATTGTGAGATGGCCTGGGGGGACCTTGATGATTCCCTCGAGATCCTCGAGAAAGTGATCCAGAGGGCCTATTCAAATGTCCTCAATACCAATTACATGGACCTTGAGAACCTCCAGCACAAGATAGTCTCACCGGAAAGACCGTTCCCAAGGCTAAAATACGGGGAGATCATCGAAAAACTTGCTTCGATTGATCTTGAGATGGCGGATGAGGTTAGCGGAAAGAAGAGAACGATCGAGTGGGGAGACGACATCCCCCTGGAAGGATTCAGAGAGATAGCAAAGGATAGGCCATCCCTCTACTTTGTCACCGAGTGGCCGATGAAGCTCAAACCTTTCTATATCCAGCCATCACCGGATGATCACGAGATATCCCAGGGATTCGACCTCAACTATGGAGAAAAGGAACTGGTGTCAGGTGGACAGAGGGTCCATGACCCGGGACAGCTGAAGACCCTGATCAAGGAGAGAGGGCTGGATCTCGAAGGGTTCAAGTTCTATCTGAAAGCATTCGATTACGGAATGCCACCCCACTCTGGATGGGGCCTTGGAGCTGAAAGGCTTACAATGATCATTACAGGCCTCTCGAATGTGAGAGAGACTGTCCTGTTCCCAAGGGACAAGCATAGACTGACCCCGTGATGCCGACCAACTCACCAGTAGCAATTTAAATATAGATTCTCTACCGATCGACCCTGGCTTCGGATCGTAATTACTGAGGGATAGATTTGGATTATGAAGGGGATGAGATGAAGATACCTTCCATTGTGATAGTTGGTATCGGTGGAGGAGGTTCAAGGATCCTGTCTGATGGAATGGAAAAGGTATTGAAATATCAGAATGTTGACAGATATAATTGTCTCGCAAGATCTGTGAAGGCAAATTCTGAAAGACCCCTCACCTTCATCGTGGACACATCCAGTGACCCTACAAGGAAGGGATTCTTCGAGAACATACCAAAGGAACAGAAGATATCCTTATCACAATCAGCCAGAGGGATGTCCCGCGGAGCCGGGGGGAGGCCAGGTAGAGCTGCCAAGGCCGTATTGAACGATGAGGTCGTCAAGAATCTGGCTTTCAACCTCTATAAACCCATATCAGAGGCAGAACCGGCTATTGTTGTTATAATCCATACAGCAGATGGTGGAACCGGGGGTGGGCTCACACCCGAGGTGTTACAGCATCTTGGATACTGCCTGCCAATGTCCACAATATTCTGGGTGTTTACAGTCCTTCCAAAGAGATCGGCTCTTTCTCTTCAGGGACCAAGGACCGTGGCTCCGACCATGGGGAAGCTCCTGAAGATAGCAAGGAGGATCTCCAGGAGGGATTTTACCCAGATCCCGTTCAGATGCAGGGAAGTGATCAATTCGGTCATCGAAGTGGGAAAGTTGGACCAATCATATGAGTTCCAGCATTCAAGGATAGCAATATTCCCTCTTTCAAATCATCATTTCTCGCAGTGCATGAAGGACTTTGGAAGAAAGCAGGTCCGGGAAGAGGTTCTCAACCCATTCCCCATTGAACTTCTCTCACAGGCATTGTATCCTTACCTGAAGTACAATGTAGCGACAGATGAGGAAAGGTCCTGGATGCAGGAGCATTGGCCTTTGGGACCGATCGATATTCCGGATATAATGGCAGGCCTGACACCTGAAAGGCCATTTGTCATCCCTCATTTATGGATAGATCCAAAGATCTGGGATCCGGATGCCATGAAGATGGTCCTGGATGATCTTGAGAACGGAAAGATCCAGCTTGAAAAAGAAAATGGCAGTTGCGATGAAAAGGACCTGGGACTTTTCACGTTCAACGGGTCCTCTGCAGGTCTATACGAGTTCAGAGCCACTTCAGTTTACTGTATTCCCATTTATCCCGAGGGGAGTGAATATTTCGATGAGTTCGGTGATTTCATCGCTGATATGTGGTTCCCGGGCCTTTCCGGAAGGATGAACTTCATCACGGGAAAACAGGGATCGAAACTCGGTGTTATCAGCCATGCGGCCAATCTGAAGCCCCAACCGATACCTACTCCATCTGAAGATATCGATCTAGGCTTCAAGAACGGAATGCTGGTCTCTCTCCTGTTTGGAGCAGTTCCAAAGGATATTCCGATATGGCTTGAATCCACCAGGGATATCATTCAGGGTTACAAGACAGATGATTTCTGGGAGCTGTCCGGATATGACGCGAGGGATTGGCTAAATGAGCTGTCAGCTTACATCGGATGGGTCGATTGGCCCTACAAGAAGTATATTGACCTTTGATCCGGGGAATCAGAGAATGAGTTCTTTTGAAGATATATATTGTACGGTCTGAATTTAGATAGGATGAAAAAAGATGTTGATCATATACTAATTTCATTTTTCAAAAAAAAAAAGGGGACCTCAAAAGAGGTCCCCGAAGGTCCAATATTATCTACGCTCAGATCTTTTTTGTTGATTTGAGCAGTAGAGCAGCTCCCACAAGGATCACGATCGCAAGCAGTATGATCAACATGGTGGAGATGATCGGGTTGTTGTTTACGAGATCCTTGACGATGAAGTTACCCTGGATCTTGATGGTCCTTGAGACGGAGTTTGCTTCTTTTTCTCCGCCGGGTGCTTCGACAATAGTGTTCTCGGGATCAAGGATCACCTGCACCTTATGTTCGCCTGCTTCTGCAACCCAGGAGAAGATAACGGTCTTCTCATCGGTCTCGTTGTCTCCGTTCTTCACCGCTCTGAGGGTGGATACCTTCTTACCCTCGCCATCGATCTTGAGCTGAACATCCACATTTTCTGCCGGGATGTCGCCCGTGTTCTTGATCTTGACGATGATGGTCACCACGTCCCCAACGGTCGCATGATAGTCTCCGTCGGACGATCCTCCGGAGAATTCGATCGCTCTACCCTTTTCATCCTTTACGAATACAAGATCAGGGAAGAGGACCTCAAGTTTGAGAGTGGTCTTATCCCAATCGGTCGGACCTCCCTCACCGCGTGCGGAAACGTCGATATCGGTCGTCGAGGATGACTGGACCTCGAACCTTGGTGCTTTCAGGGATAGATGGATCCACGAGGTTTGACCCTTGTCAAGGACCAGTGTGATCTCCCTGATCTCCTCGATGCTGGAACCTGAGACCGCTGCTGCGGTGAAGTTCGGTGTGTAATACACATCAGCAATGAGATTTGATATCGGGATAGGTTCCCTGAAGTCGAACGGTCGGATGTTCGTTGTGAAGTCCGGTGTATTGGCAATAGCAACGAACTTGCCCTCCCATCCATCGTAGAGTACATCCATGGTGTCCCTCACAGGATCATACTGCTTTCCGAGTCTTACAGTAACGATCTCGATACCATTACCGAAATTGCTGACCCGGAGAACGAATGGTTTCTCCTGATCCGGTCTGATCTGGGTGGTAAGGTTATTCTTATCATCCAGGGTCTTCACCTGCAGGTCATATGTCTGGTTGACGAATACCTTGACATATACAACCTTGGATGAGCCTCCACCTGTTAGGTTCACACCAACTACATACCATCCGGTCCTTGTATCAACCGGTATCTTGATCCTGCCGTCGATGAATATATTGGACTTCCAATCAAGGGTGAAGTCATACTTCTGGTATCCTTCAAGGTTGTAGAAGGTGAGGTTCCAATCAAGGAGGATCTCGTATGCATTCGGCATGATGGTATCCTCGCCGTTTCCGATGTTGGAAACCTGCATTCTGAACCATACATTTTGGCCAGGGTCTACCTTCACGCCTTCCTTTTCGATCACGACAGCGTCGAAGTCATAGACATGATTGACTATGACCGTAAGAGGCGCCGAATCTCTGAAGTTGGTAGCACCTTGTATCACTCCGATCACATTCAGGACAAGCTTCTGGTTCGCACCCACATATCCTGGACAGGTGATCCTGATCGTCACCTGCTTTGTCTGCCCCTGATAGACAGGTATGGGTTCTTCCTGGAACTTGATCAACCAGCCGGGCTGCCTTCCTTCAATGGAGAGGATCACATTGATTATGTCCTTGTTACCAAGGTTGGTGATCTGCAGGTAGAACTCTACGGTTCCGTTGGGGTCCACGTATTTGGTGGAATCCTCGATCTTCAGCTGCAGTTCATTGACCTCACCCACTATCATGATCAGCTTATCTGTCTTGGTGATGTCTTCGATGACGGAGCTTTGCGACTTCACGGATGTCCCCTTCAGGATGATGGGTATCTGTGTGTCTTTCGAAGCATCTATCGGGCAGACGACCTTGATGGTGAAATCCGAACCAGTTATACCACCGAACTGTTCCATGAGGGTAGGCGCTATCAGTGAGATATTGGCTGTTATCATGCCGGTCTCCACGAAGTACCAGTCCCATCCTGCATCCCTTGGCGGAACGCTCAGGCTGAGTTCATAGGTATCATTCAGGTTGCCCTTGTTCAGTATGGATATCACATACAATCCCTCTGCACCCGGATTGATCTTGTCCCACTTTTCACCTATGAGTGGATCGAGGGGGTCGGATGAGGGTTGCTTGAGATAGTTCAGTTGGAAATCGACGAACAGATCAAGGATAGCTAGGGTAGTGACAGTATCCGATGCCCATTGATCAGCAGACGAATTACATGTCACGTTGATCCTTGCCATCTCACCGATCTCACCTTCCCAGGGGGCACTTACTTGTAGCTGTAGATTAGCTGTTTCCTGGGATGCCAATCTCACATATCCCGGATTATCATTTCCTCTATCCGGAGGAGTATCAAGGAACGCTGTCCATCCTTCAGGGATGGACTCTGGCTCGATCGCCACATAGATGGTGTCCTTGTTGACCTCTGAGATACCTTTTCCAGTGTTCTCAACGGTCAGGTTGAAGGTGATCGTCGTTCCGGGCTGGACCGACTTCACCAGGACATCCAGCTGGAGACCTGTCACGGGGTCCTTCCTGGGATAAATATCCACACCGAACGAGGTCTGTGGGTTGTAGAAACCCGTCCTGTTCAGATCATAGTGGAACTCAGGCCAGTCTGACTGTCCCCTGACGGACCTGCCGCCAGCGGAGATGCAGTATACATGTCCTTCCTGATCGCCGATGACGACCTCAAGCATACCGTCGAGATCGATATCGCCAACAACAGGGGATGAGATCCCGATCGGACTGCCGGTATCGTAGACCCAGAGAACATCCTGATTGATACTGTCACCAGGATATGGGATACCTTCATCGATACCGTCACTCGGATCTCCATCGAAACAGAAGACCTTTCCGGAATCGGATCCGATCACTATCTCCAGTTCATCATCATTATCTATATTGCAGATAGCAGGGGATGACATGCATCTACCGCCGGTATCGAACTGCCAGATAACGTTGGTTTTTTCGGTATTCATGACATACATGATCCCGTTGTCTGCTCCGAAAATGACCTCGTAATCAAGATGTTTCTCTTCCGGATCGTCCTTGGCCACCTGGAGGTCAGCAATTGCCGGTGATGAGAAAATAGATGCCCTGGAGCTTCCGGTCTGGAAGTCCCAAAGTTTCTTTCCGTCAGGGGTGTAGACATAGAGTTTACCGCCCCATCCGGTCCATGTTCTGGGATATCCTTCGGATGAACCCACAAATATCTCGCAATCCGGGGTTCCGGTAACGTTTGCTACTGCAGTTGTAGCATAGGTCTGGTGACCAGCAAGCCAGGCTGAGGTAGACTCATCGTAGTTTGGCTTACCCTCAGCGTTCTCTCCCTGACGCTCCCATATCCGCAGCCCCCTGTCGTGGTTACCAATGATAAGTTCGGTATCCGTTTCCTTTGACTCATCAGGTGTGATGGCCATTGGGCCGTCCCAGAAATCACCATCAAGGTCGTGGGCGACAACTGAACAGCCGATCAGACCGCCCTCACCGCCGGTGGGGGCCTCTTCACGGAAGATGGCACCACCATCGACCTCGAAAGCCTCGATCCATCCCTTTCTGCCTTCATCATCTGAAGCCAGGACTATCTCGAGATCCTCCTTCTCTCCGGTCCACTCACCCTCAAGATCGGTGATACATGGTGTCGAGAAGTAGTAGCCGGTCGTCAGACCTTTTTTCCACTGTTTCTCACCATCTGAACCGATACAAAGTGCGCCATCCTTCACGCCAATGATGACCTCGGGAGTATCACCGAGATTCACATCAGCTGCAATGACAGATGCAAAAATGTGGGGGGGGTCGAAGTCGAGACCGGAGGTTCCCGCTGTCTGTCCCAGGTAGTCTATGACATCATCACCATAAGGACTCTGCCAGAAGTAACCACCATCGGGTCTGAGAGCGTAAATGTAATCACCAGCGGATGCGACAACGATCTCAAGATCGTTATCGTTATCAAGATCCACAATAGCTGGAGATGACACATATTCACCTTCTGCCTCGAACAGGGTGGTCATCCATTCGAGCTGACCACCGCCGGACCTGGTTATGTAATCGTTCACAAGCGGATTTCCATTGCCGTCGACACTCGATGGAAGCTCTGCGAAGTTCTCAAAGAGCTCTCTCTTCCTGTTAAGCCAGGTATCGAAAATGAGGGCGTCGATATCACCCTCGTCGACGTATTTGTATAACACATACCCACCTATGGCAGATGCGGTCAGCAGCATGATAATGCCGATGGCAAGCATCAGACCTTTGGGGTGGAATTTTTCGTCGTTCATGTTCCATGCCTCCTATCCAAGAACCGGAATTACGTCTCCTACATCAAATAATCCTGAGCGGTTATATAAGTACATTACTGTACACAACTTGTAACGATCATTGAACTATAACTGGACCTGGACAGGCTTCAAGCTCATTCAGTTATTAAAAAATAACGGAATACCTCTGTAATTTGCTAATAAGCATCCCTGTTCGGTTTGTTGTTGAGCTCTTCCTTGATAAGAGGGATTATCTTGTATGGGAGTATGTTCTTGTTGATGGGAGTAACCTCAAGGATCCGAACGTCATCCCTTCTTCGAATGTCCTGCAGAAGAGGGTTCCTTGATTTCTTGTGAAGTGTAAGGAGCAACGGTTTATCAGCTTCCAGCGCATCCTTCACCGCTTCGATGAAATGTTTTGATTCAACCTCGAGCTTGCCGACCTCATCTATCACTATCACTTCGGCATCATCGACGGACCTCAATATTGCGGCCACTCCGATATTGTTGAGAGATTCCATGTCGACGCCGTAGTCAAGGAACTTGACCTCGGACTGCATGTCCAATCTGGCCAGCACTCCTTCCTCTTTGGTTAGAAGGTCCTGTACCATGAAGCCCACCTTCTTCCCATCCTCAATGATCCCGTCGGTGATCATTCCACCGACCTTGATCCCCTCTACCTCCAGCATCTCTACGACCTTTCTGAGGGTATGGGTCTTTCCGGCACCTGGAAGTCCAGTGATACCTATCTTGATCTTCTTGCTCACTTGCTCTCACCAACCACGGCCCCGATCAGGTCTCCAGGTCGTTTATCTGTAACACCAATGACCCTAATTAAAGTATGGGAATTGATCGAACATCAATATGATCAATAGCATAGAAAAAAGGGGTTTTTTCCAATGATATCATTACCATGGGATTATTATTACGAAAAGTATTTAGGTATTCTACCGTATGGGATAAAAGGTGAATTTATATGGTGATTGGTTTCATTCTGATAAGTACCGCGCCTGCCAAGGAGCACGATGTTTTCAAGTCACTCATGAACGTACCCGAGATCGTTGAACTACATCCACTATTTGGTGAATATGATCTCATCGCCAAGATAGAAGCGAGGGATTTCAACACATTGGGTCAGATCGTGGTTGAAAAAGTAAGGTCCATCCCCGGAGTAATTGATACAAAGACCCTCACTGGTATCAAGTTTACATGAGCTTGGACAAATATCACTCGGGTAGATCCCAATGCAACGACAAAGTGATACAAAGGGGAAGGTAAGTAACTCGCCAATGAGATGGTTTCCATTGGCCCTTGCGATGATCATAGCGATCGTGCTAGTGACATCACTTCCTCTGGTGGACGCTGCCTCGACCGATGATGATTCGGAACATGAATATCATAATAATGAGTGGACATTCCTGTTGATATCATTCGTAATGACCTTCGGGGCGGCAGCTATACTTGCCGGTCTTTTCACAATGAAATACGGCCAGAAAAGGTCCAAGATCATTGCCAGTTCCATGATTCTTTCAGGTATAGTTATCTGGGGGATCTGGATATATTTCAAGTTCGTGATCAAAGCATCATATCCCGATGATACGATATTTGGGATCATCTACTGGTCCACCGCTCCGATAATAAAACCTCTACTTGCCGTGATAGGAGTGATATTTGGAGGCGGTCTGGCCCTTTTCCTGTTCCTCACAGTTGTCGTAAGAAGTTAGACGAAAAATAATGGAATGTCATATCTTACAAGCTTCAGCCCTATACTCCACCAAGGATGGAGGTCCCGTCATCATATGTCCCAAGGACCCTGCTGGCCAATTGTTTGGGGTCGGCAACGATGACCCTCCCACTCCCTTCCTTTGCTATCTTCCTTGCGGAACTGACGAATGTCTCATCTTCAGGTTCCAGAAGGAAGATGTTGAACACAAGATCCGGATACCTGATCAACCCTGATGCTTCTTTCAACGCAAGTTCCATGGACCTATCGAGATCGCCGGCAACAGCTTCACCTTTTTCGTTGGTATATGCTTCAGGCAGGCCGTCGGTGATCAGGAAAAGCAAGAATTTATCAGCCCTGCTCCTATCGAATATCGCCCTTGCCAGGCCGATCGCTTCCTGATGATTGGTGAATCCTCTGGGTTCGATCGTCATCACATCTCTCAAGGAAAGCGGCACCGCCCGGGTAGAAAGAGAGATGAGGTCCACCCTGTTGCGTGGATTGTCCCTCTTGATCGCCTGTGTGAGAGCGAGAACCGACCTCTTTGCAGCTTCTATTCTCATGTTCTCTTCCATTGAACCTGAGATGTCCATTATGATCACGCCGTGCATCTCCGACGTTGTGACCTCCCGATATACTGTCATGTCATGGTGATCGATATGGCGATCATCCGGGTGGTTCAACCTGGCATTTACAATGGTCTGAAGTATATCCATCCTGGATTCCTCATTGATGGTCCTCAGCCTGGCCTTTTCATAGACCCCGGCATCTGATGCCTGCCGTCCCCTTCGGTCCTTGATCCCTCTTCTTCCTTCCATCACTTCTGCATATATCAGTTCGGAGAACTTCTCCACAAGGGCTTCCGTTATCTCCCATTCCCGGGTCTCATCATCAATATCGTCCTTGAACAAGACCCTTTTCAGATATCCCATGTTCGCAAGAGTGGATACGAGCTCTTTCTTCATTTCTTCCTTGGTCCTCTCCTTCAGTGATCTTTCCTCATCTGCCGCTTCCTTTTCGAAGGCCTTTTCCAATCGCATGATCTCCTGTCTTCTTGATCTCTCGTCCTCGATCCTTTGCCTCTCATCGGATCGAAGGTCCACTCTCTTCTTTTCGAGGTCAGATTCCTTTTCCTTGACGGCATCTTTCACCTCTTCATGGAGGATCTTCCGTGCTTCCTCTTTGTACCACTCAGGGTCGGATGACCTCTTGAGTTGTATCCATCCTGATGTGAATCCGAATTTATCCGATATCCTCTGATCAACGGCCTTTTGAAGATTATCATCATCGTCCAGTTGCCTGTCCATCCTCTTCTCCCAATCGGAAAGGTCCTTTTGAAGCGAGGGAAATGGCAAGATCAATGCCCCTTTCTTTTTCCTCCTGGACCTGATATTTTCATCTCTATCGGCATCCTTCTTGAACCTGTTCTTGATGCATCTGATGAGCCTCAGGATACCAGACATGATCCTAACGAAGAACCTCTTGATCGCCCTCCAGATCCTTCTGATCAGCCCTATCTTTTCGATATAATCCGGTATCTGTACCCTGCCTTCCAATGCACCGATAAGTTCGGATGCAAGTATCTCTCCCCGGATCTCCTCGGAGGAGAACCTTCTGAACCCGCTCTCCCTCAACAGACCATCGGAGGATTCCCTGGTTGCTATCCCGCCCTTGTTCATCAGGTTCCTTATCTGATCGTCCAATGACCTTCTCCTCTTCGCCTTGATCTTCTCAAGCTGTTCTTTCATCTGTTTTCTGAGCTCATCCAACTTCTCCGAGACCGCTCCCTCTTTTCTGTCGGACTCAAGGAACTCATCGATCCCTTTGAGACCGTTCTCTGCGATCTTTCTGACAAGTTCCCTCTTTTCACAATTGGTCAATCTGAACGGAGTGTAGACTCCCTCGGAGCAATCAGGGAGGATCACTCCTGCTCCTTTGATATGCGGGTACGGAATGGGTCGCTCGTTCATCAATTGACAACACCCTCATCTACAGTTCCTTGCATCCAAAATCATCCATGGAGTTCAGTATCTGTGCGATACGGGAGAGGATCTCTTCTTCCTTGAGATGTCCTTTGTTCCTTTCCGTTTTCAATATGAACTCCCTGAGAAGGTCGCCGTCACCTCCCTTCGGGATCGACCCGGAAGATAGTCCCCTGGCAAGCTTCTCCGCCCTTGAAACAGAAGAACCGAGATCCTTCTGGAAGAATGTGCACCAGTATACTCTGAACGCCCTCTCAAGGGCCAATGACATGTTGCCCTCGAGGAATTCCTTCAAAACCTCTTCATTCCTGAGGAACGAATCACCCCCTCTTGCCCTTATCCTTCCAAAGAGTGCGTCCTTGACCCCTTTTTCAAAACTGGTATAGGATACATAGGGCTCACTCTCCAGTGTAGAGAACGCGACCGACCTTGTGATGGTGTCGAGGATCGTTCTGTTGGACCCGACCTCGGAAAGTTCAGGGATATCCACTGAAAGGTCCCTCCATGCCTCAACGATGAATACAGCAGCATGGATGTAGATCTCCGGGAAGAAAAGAGGACCGGTGGACCCTCTGAGGGCCACATCGACGATGGACCTGTTCTTCATGTGATCCTTGATATAGTCCACATACAGGTTGGAGAGCCTGTCGTTCAAAGGTTCATTTATGGCATCCAGATCCCTCAGGTTCGATGTTGTGATCGCAACAAATGATGCGGGGAAGGTCTCCCTGGACTTCGCCGGTGTCACGATACTTTCCTGAAGAGCTTGAAGAAGAACGTTCTGGGTTCCCAGTGGAAGCTTCCCGACCTCATCGACCATGAATAGGCCTCTATTCGCCTGAAGGAGCTTCCCCGGTTCTAAGACCAGAGGACTGGTAGGATCTCCGATCTCTTCAAGTTTATGGAGGTTGAAAACACCCGTTAGATTGTCAGGGAACACCTCTGAAGAACCCTGGACCCTGGAAAGACCAAATCCTTCCTTGAGATTGACGATCTTGACCGGGACCTTCGATGCGTCCACCATTGAGGGGTCAAAGTCCGTCTCCTCGATGCCGAACCTTGACTCACACGATGGACAGCATCTGATGATCGATGAGAATTCCGGATCGATGACCGACATGGGATCATCCTGGACCGGGCACCCATCTACCACATACACCTCTTTCGGGAATAGGTTCCACAGCTCCTTTGCAAGTGATGTCTTTCCGGTTCCGGACGGTCCGAAAAGGAGAATATGGGATCCACCCACAAGCGCGGCCAGAAGGCTGTCCAGGACATCCCTGTCCATCACAGTTCCTGGGAATAGAAGCGACATCGATTCTTCCTTGGAATATCCCTTCTTCATGATCTCTGCCATTTTTGATATGATCTCCCTGGCAAGAAGCTCCTTGGCAGTCAAAGGTTCGTATCCTGAATTTTTTAGTTCCAGCGCATTCGAATATTGTTCAAGGGCCATCTTTCTCCCTCCTGTGGCCTATAGATACAGGTCCTATCATTTCAATCATAATCGTGACAATCATATAATTATAATCCCTCCGTGAAGGCGATCCACCGGGAATCAATTTAACTAACACCTGTCATTTCCAATTCTGTCAAATGGGGCGCTTCAGATGGCCGAAGATGGAATTAAACCAAGGATACTTGTTACAAGGTCAATTCCGGAGGAAGGTATGGAACCACTGGTTGGGAATGTGAATATTGATCTTTGGAACGAGGATAGGCCGATCCCCAGGGATGAACTTCTTTCAAGATTATCAGATAAGGATGCATTGATATGCCTTCTTAACGAGAAGATGGACAAAGAAGCGATCGATTCCGGGAGCGATCTGAAGGTAATCGCCAACTATGCAGTGGGATATGACAATATCGATGTGGATCACGCCACTGAAAAGGGTATCGTGGTCCTGAACACTCCTGGGGTCCTGACCAATGCCACTGCAGACCTGGCCTTTTCCCTCCTCCTTGCAGCTGCCAGGAGGATCGGTGAGAGCGAGAGATATGTGAGGGAAGGCAAGTTCAAGACCTGGGGTCCCAAATTGATGCTTGGCAAGGATGTCTGGGGCTCCACTCTTGGCGTCATCGGGGCAGGAAAGATCGGATCAGCTGTCCTAAGGAGAGGAAAAGGATTCGGAATGAAGCTCCTCTACCATTCCAGATCGAGGAACATGGAACTGGAAGATGAGATAGGAGCGGAATATGTTTCCATGGAGGAGCTGCTGAAAAGATCCGATTTCGTATCCCTGAACTGCCCGCTCACTGCTGAAACGAAACATTTGATAGGCAGGGCAGAACTGAAGATGATGAAGAATGATGCGATACTCATCAATACGGCAAGAGGACCGGTCGTGGATGAGAAGGAGCTATTCAACGCTCTAAGTAATGGAGATATCCTCTCTGCTGGATTGGATGTATTCGAGGAAGAACCGGATATCTATCAACCCCTGATGGATCTGGATAATGTCGTAATGGTCCCCCATATAGGATCTTCCACGACGGTCACAAGGACCAGGATGGCCCTTATGGTGACAGAAGGGGTCCTCAAGGTCCTTGAGGGAAATATCCCGGGAAATATTGTCAATCCTGATGTGATAGAACGAAGGTGATGAATTGACGGACGATCCTATCTCAAATTTCGAGGTGACCGACTGCGACCTCATGGGACGAAGAGGCATACTCAAGGTGAAGGGGAGAAAAGTGGAGACCCCGGAGCTTATGCCGGTGATAAATCCCAACAAGCTGGGTTCCGGAGGTTCTATCGAACCGAAGGAATTGAAGGATCGTTTCCGGTTCAACATGATCATCACCAATTCCTATATTATCAGAAGGACCGAGGACATGAAGGAAAGAGCGATCTCCGAAGGTCTCCACAGGTTACTATCCTTTGATGGAGTGATCATGACAGATTCCGGCACATTCCAGAGTTTCATGTATGGTGGTGGAAAAGGAGAGGTGGATGTCGATCCGCTCGATATCATCAGGTTCCAGAACAGTATCGGTTCGGATGTTGGAACCATCCTGGACCGTTTCACTGTTCCGGGTTCGGAACATGAAGATGCAGAGAACGACCTGAACATTACAATGAAAAGGGCAAAGGATTCCCTGGATGTCAACAAGAACATGGAAATGGCAGTTCCTGTCCAGGGAGGTAGACACCTTGACCTGAGAGAGCTATCGGGAAGGAGGGTCAAGGAGCTCGGCATATCATATGCCCCTATCGGTGGTGTTGTACCGATCATGGAATCATACGATTACACTCTCCTGGTCGATGTCATTGCAAATGCAAAGAAAGGCCTGGGTCCGGCAATACCTGCTCATCTATTCGGTGCTGGACACCCCATGATCCTACCTCTTGCGACTGCCATGGGGTGCGATCTTTTCGATTCCGCATCCTACATCAAGTTCGCAAATGATGACAGATACATGACAAGCGACCGGACCTACCATCTGAAGGAATTGGATACATTTCCCTGCCCTTGTCCGGTCTGTTCAAAATATGACCCTATGGATCTGCTATCAATGCCAAAGGGAGAAAGGACACCCCTATTGGCCCGGCATAACCTATGGGTTCTCAGGATAGTTCTTGATTCAGTGAGGTCCGCCATTAGCGAGGGGACCTTGTGGGAACTTGTGGAAAGGTCCGCAATGTCAAACCCCCAGATGTATGCAGCTGTGAGGCGGGTCAAGGAACACGGATCCTTGATCGAAGAGCAGGCTCCACGGTCGACCCGCCGTTTCATGTGTTCATCCTCATTATCCCTTTCCAGGCCCGAGTTCATTCGATATGAAAGATATCTGTCGAATGCAGATCTGTCAAGTGATAGGACCCTGAGATTGACGGATTGGGCCAGGAACTACTCGAGATCGGTCATGGACCTGATGGGAAACCCTCCGGAGGGTGTCGATCCATTCATCGATTCGCCACTGGGACCTATTCCTTACGAGCTGAACGATATGTACCCTCTGGGGCAGGCCATATTCCCACCTCCTGGCGGCCTGGATGAAGGAATGTTGGGTCACATGGAAGCGATGAGAAAGAAGGTCCCCATGAAAGATATCATCGATTGGAATGGGAAAAAACAGCCGGAAGAGCTACCGGGCAGGATAGGTCACAGGCAGGCGAACATCCGTCGAGCAATGGCCTTGATAAGGTGTCAATTCTCCAACGACGTTACGGACCCGGTGGTCGCTCTTTTCGGAGAGGATGATGATCTGGAAGAGAGGATCGACATGATCACTTCCAGGAAGACCGGAAAGATCCGGAACATCCATCTGGCCAAGGATGGGGGCAAGCTACATCTCCTTTCACTCAGGGCCGAGGATGGCTTGTTCTCGATAAAAATTGAAGGGGCAAAACGATTACATAAAAATATCCCCGCTCCCTGGATGAGGGTCATCGTCGATAGCGAGACCGGTGAATTCAACGCCAGGGGTTTGAACGTGTTCTGCAAGTTCATCAATGATGCCGACGGGAGGATCAGACCCGGAGATGACGTCCTGGTAGTTGACGAGAAGGACAAGCTCCTGGCGGTTGGAAAAGCTCAGACCGGATGGAAGTACCTCAAGGAATCGAAGTCCGGGATAGGTGTCAAGGTCAGAGAAGGTGTCCTTTCCGGTAAGGACAAGGATTAACAATCAATTGAGATGATTCATATCTGGGAGTGTAGACCAATGAACGATGTCAAAGAGGTTTCGGATGCGTTGCAGAGGCATGATTTTGGAATAAGGAAAATGGAACTCGTTGAATTGATCGCTGGTGTAAATGGGTCCGAAGGTGAGATGACATCCGCGGTCACGATGGTCAAGACACCAACATCAACGGTCATTGTAGACTCGGGAGCCAGGCATGTCCGTGATGAGCTGGTACGGATCGTTAGAGAGAATGAGGCGAAGATCGATAAGGTCAACGTTCTCGTGACATCCACGGCC
The DNA here is from genome assembly GCA_030595715.1 of Thermoplasmatales archaeon. Taxonomy (GTDB): domain Archaea; phylum Thermoplasmatota; class Penumbrarchaeia; order Penumbrarchaeales; family Penumbrarchaeaceae; genus Penumbrarchaeum. The sequence goes on along the minus strand of JAUVCN010000011.1, from coordinate 20,019 downwards.
CATGACCTTCACAGCGGAAACGATGATCTCTTTGTTCACTGCTTGCAACATATCGTTGGAGATGATTGGAGCAAGGTCCCGATAAAAACCAATCGAAGAGTGGCAATAACCACTCCGTACCACTGGATCGACAAATATCTTCTGATCATAATCCTTCCTTCCTCCGAGGGTGATTCACTAGCCCTGCTGGCTCACTTCCCGGCAAAGGAAGAGATGTTGGAACCATCAACGGCCCCATACGCAGGGAAGGTCGTTGGTATTGCAGGAATATCCATTCCCACCAAAGATGATCCAACGGTCCAAGAAGCATTATCAAAGGCAAGGAATATGCCAAAGCCGAAAGGGGAGATCACTTCGATCGAGAAGTTCCTGGCATATTGCGATCATGTCATACCTGCCTACGGTCCAATGTTCCCTGTGAGGGGTTGATAGCATGAACGGTGAGGCCTGGAAACGCCTCAGAAAAACAGCTGATAGTATCAGTGATATGTCCATTAGAGGTGCGGGTAAGATCGCAAGAGCTGCAGCGAATGCCCTTGCTGACCTTGCCAGGGACTGGGATGGCCAAAGCCCCGAGGACCTCCTGGCGGATATTTCAAAGGCTGCATCGATACTCCATGAGACCCGCCCTTCTGCCGTCTCTCTAAGGAATGGGATCCTCCTGACATTGAGAGATGTGGAGAAGCAGGATTCCATCGATGGTATGAAGGAATTGCTGATGATGAGATCCGATGAGTTCATATCGTCATCACATCTGGCACTGGAAAAGATCTCACAATTCGGAGCAAAGAGGATACGCAAGGGTTCCACTGTCCTTACACATTGCAATTCAAGCGCAGCCCTTTCGGTTATCTATCAGGCATTCAAGGACGGAAGGGTGGATGAGGTCTATTCGACCGAATCAAGACCTTGGAGGCAAGGGCATATTACAGCCAGATGGCTTGCCGAAAGGGAAGTTCCCGTAACAATGATCGTCGACTCCGCTGTGAGACATTTCATGAACGATATGGATATCGTCTGTGTGGGAGCCGATACGATCACCGCAAATGGTGCAGTGATCAACAAGATCGGCACATCACAGCTTGCTCTGGCCGCCCATGAAGCAAGAACTCCGTTCATCGTATGCGCTGAGACCTACAAGTTCTCCATGGAGACACTGATGGGATCACTTGTGGAGATAGAGGACAGGGGGCCGAAGGAGGTGGCCGACCCATTGGAACCAGATGATTTTCCAGGGGTCAGGTTCAAGAATCCCGTCTTTGATGTTACACCCCCGGAATATATCAACTCGATCGTGACGGAGATGGGGGTGATCTCACCTTACATGGCAACCGAGATCATCAGGGGGATGTTCCAGATCACAGGTCCCATTTCCATGGAGAGGGGAAATGAGGATCACAAATGGTTCAGGGAGATGTAGATATGCACGATATGGATAGAGGTGAGGAGTCGGCCGGTGTTCCGGTCATGTTCAATGTTTCAGAGATCGACCTTGAAACGGGTGAGTTCACTGTCATCCTGAACCGTAAGGACGCAAGTATCATGGGTGTAAGGTCACTTGACCGTGTCAAGGTATCAACCGAAAAGGATTCCATGGTCGCGATCGTGGAATTGACCGATTCGGTCGTGAGCACAGGTCATGTAGGAGTGCTGAAGAAAGGCAGGAAACAACTGGATCTTGAACAGGATGCCCATGTGAGGATCATCCCCGTGACCCGGCCCCGCTCGATCGAATTGATCAAGAAGCGGCTGAACGGCATTGAACTCTCAACCGAGGAGATCAACATACTCACGGATGAGATCACCAATCATAGATTGTCCGATGTCGAACTGTCGGCCTTTGTCTGTTCCACCTACATGAATCCGTTGAACAACAGGGAGATCACAGACCTGACCATGGCCATGGTCAATTCCGGGGAGATCATTGACATAGATGTGGATCCGATATTTGATTTTCACTCGGTCGGAGGCGTCCCGGGAAACAAGGTGACCCTTATCGTTGTTCCCATAGTTGCTGCAGCCGGCCTCAGTATTCCAAAAACATGTTCGAGGGCGATATCATCTGCCGGAGGAACGGCCGACATCCTTGAGACAATAGCCAACGTTACCCTTCCGGGATGGAAGATCAAAGAGATCACCGAGACAGTGGGCGGCACGATAGCCTGGGGTGGCGGTGTCAATATCGCACCTGCTGATGATATCATCATCAGGGCCGAATATCCGCTTTCGATCGATCCCTATTCGCAGGTGATCGCCTCGGTCCTTGCCAAGAAGAAGGCCGTGGGGGCAGACCATCTTCTGATGGATATCCCAACGGGCCCGTATACCAAGGTCCCGTCCATGGACCTTGCCAGGACATATGCAAGGGATTTCATGGAGGTTGGAAAGAATATCGGTATCAATGTCCAGTGCGCAATTACCTATGGTGGTCAACCTATTGGACGGAACATCGGACCGGCATTGGAGGTGAAAGAAGCGCTTCAGGTCCTTGAGAACGACCCGCCATCTTCCAGTACAGTCGAGAAAGCGACATCACTCGCCGGGATCATTCTGGAAATGGGGGGAATGTCTGGCGATGGCAAGGAGGAGGCACTCAGGATCCTTCGATCTGGAGAGGCCCTTTCCAAGTTCCACGAGATGATCAAAGCGCAGGGTACTGACCACCCCGGCATCACTTCAGGTCAGGTACCTCTTGGAGAACTGATCGGAGATGTCATATCACCCGGGAGAGGCTACGTCTCTTCCATTCATAACAAGAACCTTGTCAGGATAGCCAGGGCAGCTGGCTGCCCTCATGACAAGTTCGGAGGCATTGTTCTGGAGAAGAAGATCGGCCATCAGGTGGAAAAAGGAGATATTCTGTTCAGGGTTTATTCAAGCAATGAACAGAGATTGAAGATGGCCCTGAACACGGCGAACAAACTGATACCATTCAGTATCGAAGGAATGGTCCTGGAGAGGGTCCCCGGAGAAAGGGTCATCCATTCCACATGAGCATGGACCGATCTCCAACAAGTGTATACTTTCGGTTACGAGAACACAATTCATTTATTAACCTCCGGTAGATGGACCTCGACCAGCGGAGGGACTGGATGGCACTTAGAAGACCGACTCCCATCGATAGGATGGTAAGGGGCCTCAGAGGAAGGACCAACAGGTTCAGACAGGTGCAGAGTTCACTCAGGAAGGAGAGCGGTTCTATATTGCCCACAGCTCTATACGGGCGTTCCGATATTCTCACCAAGGACCAGTGGAGAAAGGTCATTGCCAAATACAATCCACAGGAACTCCTTGAGACATTGAACAAACTTGATCAGAAGGTGAGACTTGCAGAAGCAGGTGTGACCGTTCCCGAGAACTATCTTGTTATGGAGTCGGAGGAAGATCTCGATAGGTTCAGGGAATGGTTAAAGGAACAGAGAACTGGATTCGCCCTTAAACCCTCTTCGGGGCATGGTGGTTCTGGTATCAAAGTGATCGAAAAAAGAGTTGCAGGCAGGTTTATAACAATATCCGGGAAGGGACTTGATATTGATGACATCATCAGACATGCGGGTAAGATCCTCAAGGGCAGTTTCACCCGGGGAGAACCTGATCCTGCAATTGTGGAGCGAAGGTTGATCCTGCATAACTCCCTTCGGGAGCTCCTCACACCAGGTCTTCTCGATATCAGGATCGTTGTGCTTCAGGGATTTCCACTGATGGCAATGACCAGACTTCCAACAAGGAGGTCAATGGGAAAGGCGAACATTCATCAAGGTGCGATCGGAGCGGGCATTTCGCTATCGGAAGGAAGGATCACATCTGCCACTCTGTTCAGAAGGGGTGTGAAGCGCCATCCTTCATCGGGAAAACAGGTGGTAGGATTCCGTTTCAATATGTGGGAAGAGATCCTCGAGACCGCCTCGATGGCCGCTGAGGCATCGGGCTTTGGATTCGTGGGGGTCGACCTGACCATGGACCAGGACCTTGGGGTCGTGGTCCTCGAGGTGAATAAAAGGCCAGGTCTCGAGATACAGAATGCCAACAGGTCCGGTCTCAGAAGACGGATCAGATGGGTAGAGACCAGGATCAGGAAGGATGGTGCAGACCTGTTGGCCCTGGGGCCCGGGATCAAGGCAGAACTATCGAGAAAATGGGATCTTGCCGGTTGGAGGAAGTTCAAAGATCAGCTTCCGGAGGAGTGATCAGGAGCTATCCTCCGGGGAACTGTCGATGATCAGTTTGATAACTGTCTTTCCTTTGAGATAGAGGATATACCCATACCGATTCAATCTATCCAGGGAGACCTCAAGTGTTCTCCCGTCCAGTTCTATGTCGATATCATCCACCTTGAACTCATCGACCCCGGTTTCCTCGGACCTCGTTCGGAGTTCGAAATAGACCTCTCTGTCGATGGGGCGGAGTCCGTCCCTCCATGGATGGACCCCCATTGAATCGACCATCTTTTCTCTTCTGGCTCTTCTTTCGACCTCTTCTAGTCCCCTTGAGATCAATTCCCGGAAAAGGTCCCTCCCATCGCCAATATCCGTGATCCTTCTCGAGTATCCTTTACCATCGAAGTGTTTTCCAACATTCAACCGGCTCAATGAGAGTCCAATTCGCAAGGATGAAAGCGGATCGATGGCAGATATGGCCTTTCCACCCCAGATGGATTCTCCATGTGATGTCCTTGCAAGGTCAGCAGCCACCTTCTTCACCATGTTCTCGGAAGGTGGCGGAGTGTAAAGGGCAGTAAGCTGGTATTCAAGGACATCAAGGTCCAAATCCTCTTTCTTTCCCGATAGCTCCGAATCCTTCAGGACGAACGGAAGCTGTATAGGGACCCTTTTCTCCTTCAGCCTTTCTGAATATCTCATCGGTTTCAGGATACTGTATGAATTCTCGGGTGCCCTTCCCCTTTCGAACTCGATCAGTCCTTTGAGGGAATCGACGGTGGAATATCTATAGGGGCTTTTTCCTTTGATCCTGAACTCAACCGGGAGCTGCGAGTATATGGTCTGTGCAACATCCCTCGGTGTTCCGGTACCTGGAGATCTCATAACCTCCAATCCTTCGGACCCTATTCCACCATGACCGTAGACAGAGCTCGGAGCCGAGACCATCAAAAGTGCTATTATCTTGTCCAGAAGATCTTCTTCGGCCGAATTCCAGTTGGATGATGCCCTGTATAGGAATTCATCGGCCGGAAGGGATGGCGGAGGAAGCGGGATCCTGGCATCCTCGATACTGATAGCTTCTGTCACTTCCTTGTACGAGGCATTCTTCAAAGCTCCCCTTCCGGCCCCGGAAGGGATGACGGCCCTTTCGATCTTCCCTGTTTCCACCTTTACGAACTGCCCTTCAACTATCTCCTTTGATATTTCCACTGGAAGTACGTATACACGATCTTTGTCCATCTGGGTGAATTTGGAACCTTTCAGGACGATCGTATTGCCGGTTAGAAAATGGACGAATCCAACATCCTTCATCTCCGGGTCGAAGATCAGACTTCTTTCAAGCTTGCAGAACTCGGACCCGAATTGTCGGTCCATCAATCGAAATGGCGGCATTATGAACCACCTCCGCTCTTTCTTTCCTGTTTTCTTAGCATCTTTCTCTCCAGGTGCTTCCCATGGGCAAACTTCCTTAGATCCATCTCCAGGTCGTGACTGGTCCCTAACCTATGATAGTAAAGGGAAGATAATCTTCTGAGATCAGAATATGAATCCAGGTCCATTGTGAACTCCGACTGTGCTGGAACAACCTGCAGGAACACGCCGGTTGACCTGTTGAATATCTCCTCTGCCTGGGTAAGTGTGAGTTTCCATCGAACGGCCCTGAACAGAGTTCGTCCGAAGTGCAAGATCAGATATGGATAGGTCAATGGATTCGCCCCCATCTTCCTCAAAGAGTAGAACCTGTCTATGAAGGTTCTGTTGATCTTTTCGAACCTGACCAGAAAAATATTCCCCATCATGAAATGTATCATTTCCTTTTTCTTTCCAAATAGACCAATGTCATCGATGAGCGGGATCCCGAACTTGTTCAGATATCCGGCCTTCGGATAATTGGGTCCGATGGTACCAAGCGATGCAATGTTGTGATCATCAATGAATACCGAGAGCTCCTGTCTCGATCCCATTCCGAACCTGATATCGGGAGATCCACCCCTCTCCATCGCCCGGTCCATGAACCTGTCCAGGTCCTTCCCGTGGAGCAACGGAAGGTCCCCACCTATAACAAGGATCTCATCCTTTGAATATCCCAGATCCGACAGGACCTTCTTTCCGATCAATATGTTCTCACCGATCGAACCACCCTGGTCCTCCACCCGGACCCCGGATCGGCCAGTCCTCTTGAGTTCGTTCAGGATCTGTTCCTTTGGACCTATCACTATCGTGAACTCCGGATCGATCATGTTCGACCCTTTCACTGCTTTCAGGACCAAGGAGACAGAGGTCTCACCATTTCGGGATAGGTATTCCAGAAGGTTCTCCTTGTTCTTCCTGTAGAACCTGCCTCCGGTCTTTCCTGCAAAGTAGAGTGTTCTTTTCAAGAAGTTCAGATTTCTCTGCGATGACAGGTCCGGATGCAGATAAAGAAGGGATTTGTTCTCTCCCACGATGTAATCGTCCTTGTTGATCTTGGATGCGAGATTTGCCTCGATATCCGTCCTCCTGGAACTCCAAAGGTTCGGTCGGAAGATCCGATAGAATAACCCCCTCCTCTTCCTTCGCCTGATCTGTTTTTTGATCTTGGCATTCCCGGCGAGCACGATGGCTCCGATCCTTTTATTTTCCTCGGATCCCATTTTCAACATCCTTTGGGGTTTTCTCTCCCTACCTTGTATCGTGACTAGGATATAATGAACTTTTTCAATATATTGTCACATGAGGAGAAGATAAACCACAAAATATTAAGAATTTGAAGTTCCTGAACATTCAGTGATCATGGGTAAGGAACGGTATCCGGCTATGGCTTCAATTGCGCCATATTTGATCTTTGCAGCGATCATCATAGTACTAACTTTACCCAATATATTTCCATTGTTCTTTTCATATCAGGTCGAAGGAACATCGACAAATGATATCATCGGGCAGATAGATGAAGATGTAACGAGGGATATCCTTGAAGTGCCCTATATTAAGGATCTGAAATATGTGGCCATAGGGCCGGAAAATTACTCGGATACCATAGCTCCCCTCATCGAATGGAAAACACAAAAAGGGGTCAAGGCCCATTACTTCGAACTTGAAGGAAGTGAAGGGGTCCTTGAGAACTCACAGGGCAGGGATATTCAGGAGAAGGTCCGTTTCTATATCAAGGCCCTGAAGGATACGAACCCGTATGTCGAATGGGTCCTCCTTGTGGGCGATGGAGAGATTATCCCTTCGAGAAGGACCTTCGTGAACGGAACGGCCGAGAACGGTGCTGATGATAATGACAATTACGTCCTGACCGACTATTATTATGCAGGTCTTGAGGGGTCATGGGATACCAATGGCAATCAGATATTCGGTGAGGAAGGTGAACAAGCCTGGTATGCCAATGTGAACCTAGGCAGATTTCCAGCTTCCGACAAGAATGAGCTCAAGATAATGGTGGATAGGCAGGTCAGGTACGAGAAGGACCCGGCCCCAGGATCATGGTCCAGATCGATGCTTCTTGCAGGTTCTTTGATGGATGCCCCCAACAACCAGGGCATGTTCGATCCTTACAAGGATAATGCCTATGAATTGGTCATCGAGGTGGAGAACCAGCTGCCCTCATATGTGGAACCATTCCACCTTCTTGATTATCCCCGCCTTGAGTGGGGAGGGTACAACAGGATGTTCGACGATCTGAACCACACATCCTTTGAAGACCATTACGAAATGGGTTTCTCTACAGTACTTATTGCATGCCACGGCGATGTTAACGGGAATTGCACAAATTACAAAGGTGAGGGAGGGGGGAATTACCCCTACTGGGCCGACTACGAGACACATTTTGATTACAGCACAGCAGAGACCATCGCAAACGGCAGGAGGACCCCTCTTCTGTACATCTCGAATTGCGACTCCTTGAACTTCACCGAGGAGGATGACACGAACATGGAGAGAGTGTTGAGGAACCCCAACGGGGGAGCTATCGGGATCATCGGCGCCAGTGTCACGACCTACAGGGGTGAGTTCGGAGATGAGAACTCATATGGCAATTGGTGGCTGGCAAAGGAGTTCTACAGGATCCTCTATGGCGAGTCACCACGGCCGGGTGAAGCCCTCTACAAACAGAAGGAGAACTATATCAATTACATTTTTTCACATCCGTCCCTGCAGTTCGAGACGGAGCTTTTCAGGATGTTCTATATCGATAATCTTGCCTACAACCTTCTGGGCGATCCAGAAGGTCCGATCTGGCTTGATACACCCCGTGAACTGTCTGTGGATCATCCCTATCAATACGATCAGGACAATACGTCCATCAGATTCAAGGTCGAGGACCCGCTCACGGGAAGTCCGGTACAAGGTGCAGTGATCACCTTGATGGATCCAACAGATGAGGATGTGTATTTCATAAGCACCACCAATGAGGATGGAGAGGTTGTGATATATCACAGGCCCGATGGTCTCTCCCCCCTCCAATTGACCGTCACAATGGAAGGTTACCGACCCCACATCAAGGAAATCGAGGTGGTTTCTTTGAAGAACCTGAAGATGGTGGGAGGTCTTGTCCTTGTGCCGGAGATACCGGTCAAAGGAAAGCCTTTTGTTGTCAGTGCCCAGGTATTGAACGGAGGAGAGGTCCCCCTTGATAACGTTCTGTTGAGTATAGAATTGAAAAGCCCGGCCCAGATAAGCCCCTATTCACAGGAAAGGCTTATCACATATATTGAACCGGATGAGACTATCACTGTGAACCTTTCATTCCCCGCAGAAACTGCCGGATTGAATACCATCTCGGGGCGTGTCATCCTCCTTTCCGATTCAGTTGAAAGTGAGACCGATGATAACATGATATCGATAGGGGTCCTTGTCAACGATCCTCTCTTCTTTGGGAGCTTACCCAATCTGGCGACCTTGGAAGATACCAGGCTTTCGGCCAGTATCGGACTGTTCAACATCAGCACCTTCGTTATCGATCCTGACAATTATCCGTCACCAATTTCCTTTTCAATGGAAACGATATTGGGCGACCTCACGGTCGAAGAAGTGAAACCGGGTCTTATCGATATCATTCCAGGCCATGATTTCAACGGGAACGGTACTATCCGGGTCCATGCATCGGATGGGTCGGTCACTGCCACCAAGGATCTGGCCATTATCGTCCAATCTGTCCCGGATCCACCGGTGTTCCGGGAATTTCCGGAAATGATCACCGGTTTCGAGGGAGAAACAGAGCAATTTCAGGTGGTACTCTCTGATGTGGATTCGACCGAGATCATGTTCGATCTTCCTGGTGTCGAGGACTTTACATATGAACGTTCGATGAACGGATCCGGGTTGGTATACAATATCTCCTTCACACCGGGTAATGAGCATGTTGGCTCATCTTCCTTGTTGATAGTCGCGTTTGATGGTATGGATGAGAGTACAGATAGATTGATCCCAATGATAATAACCACCAGGAACGATCCTCCCGAGGTAGTTTATCCGGATATCATCGAGGTGGAAGAAGGAAGGGAGATCAAGGTCCCATTGGACATTTTCGACCCCGACGGCAGTAAGAATATCAAGGTAGGCGCCCAGGGTGTTATTGTCTCATCGTACTATTTCGCAGATGGTGTTCTCTACCTCAATTACACTGACGGTATTGAAAAAGGGTCGTATAACATAGATATATGGGTCGATGACAATGATACCGGAGGCAACGTGACATTCAGGATGATAGTGAAGATAAATGAGAAGGACAGGGAACCGATATTCCTGACATTCATCTTCCTTGTAGGTTTGATCATCCTTATCCTTGCATCATACGGGATCTTTCTCCGAACCCGGGAGAGCAAGCAGAAGGAGATACTTGATAAAGTGGGCGATGAGGCAATGCTCACCATACCACGGGGAGGAAGAAGACAAAGATCATCGTCGCCAAAACATAAGCAGGTTAGCATTCCCGTGCCACCTGCTCCAACGGAACTCGAAGGAGATCTGGCCAGAAAGGAGCTTGTGGACCTGAAAGGGCATGAGAAGGTCGAAGATGTATCTCCCGCCTATAAAGATCTTGAATCGGATCTGGATGATGTCATTGATGAACTGTATCCTGCCAAGGCCAAACGGTAACCCTTAAATAACTAACCGGCTTGTAGTGGCACATTCGAGGAGCTTACATGTCCCTTAAACCACTGAACTCACTCAAAGAATCCCTTTCCAACAGGGTAATCGTTGAATTGAAGGGTGGAAGAGAGTTCAGGGGAACCCTGGATGGTTACGATGTCCATATGAACCTCGTTCTGAGACAGGCCGAGGAGTTCATGAACGGAGAACTTGTAAAAAGGACCGAAGTGACCATCGTCCGAGGGGATAATGTGATCTACATATCACCATAGGAGGTGTATTGATGAGTAAAGGTACTCCAGCACAGGGAAAAAGGCAGAAGACCCTGCACATCAGGTGCAGAAGATGTGGCGGTCATTCATATCATATAAGGAAGAAGGCCTGCTCCTCCTGTGGATTTGGCAAGACTGCCAAACTGAGGACATATGCCTGGGCAAAGACCCATGCATGACCATCAGAGATCAATCCCTGAAACCGATCCCCGTTGAAGATAGGACCATATTTTTCCATCTCCTGTCAATTGAACCGGAGATGATCTTTATTGCAGCGATGCCCATTGCCAGTATGACTGCTATCCCGATGATGGATTCTAAGAACATCTCCACCATCATCAGGGACAGGATCGTTGAGAACATCAGTGGCAATACCGTGAAGATAATATATTTCAAGAATACGGATGGATCGAACAGCAGAGAGTTCGTCCACAACCCTGTGAGGTATGCGGTCACATAACCCATGTATGGAACCGCTACCAGCACAAGCGGCAACCCGTAGAGCAAACCTTCCATGTCCCCCATGATGATGGACATGATAACAAGGAATGCTATGGCCATGGGAAGTGACAACAGAAGATAGACCCTGACCTTAACCTTGATGAGTTTGGGAGTATCGATCGGTATGGTCTGATCGAACTCCAGGAAATCTATATTCGACAGATGAGCATAGGTCGACATTGCAAAGAAGGATACCATCACGGCGAAGAATGTTAGATTGAAGGTAACCGGGATCCCTTCCATACCGGAGATCAACCCAACCATCCCTGTCATCACAAGAAGTGGGAAAAACAGGGAAAAACCTATCCGAACATAGGCTCTGCCCCTTATCAATCCGATCATTTCCCTTGCAAAGAGCGATCTCGAGATGGTGTCCCTTGGATAGATGATCCTCGCAAAGGAAAGCATCTTCTTGTATGATCCCGGCACCCCTCTCTTGTATCCTATCTCCGATCCGTCGAACGCAAGTACGCCCAAGGTCACATAGATCATCGTCAACAGGACCGTCAAGATGGCCCAGGGCCAGGAATCAGACGTGACAGCAAGCATTCCTGGAATGAAACCCTGAACATCGGATGTCAGGACCTGGATCGCCACAAGTGGAAGGATAGAGATCGGTACAAGGAGGAGCAACCGCCTCTTTGGATTATTGATCAGAGATGATACCAGCATACTGAGAGATAATCCCATCAGGAATGTAGACCACTGGGCTGCAGTTATGATCAGGAACCTATCAACTGGCATCGGTCTGATAATAGTTCCAAGTAGAAGCCCCCCCGTCATCGGGAGAAGGATAAGGAAAAGATAGAATACAAGATCATGAAGGAAATAGGAAAGATACATCTTTTTTTCATCCACCGGGTGGTATGATATCGATGCGGCGATCATTGTGACCGGACCCAATGATCTTTCGATGAAATCCTTCCCGAGAAATGCGATTCCCCCCATGGAAACACCGAACATGAACAGGGAACCAAGTATCGCCATATGGATCTGATCATAGGTGAACGATCCCACCAGCTGAGGGAGGAATATATACCCTGCCAAGGCCCCCATCAGTGTCACTTCTGGAAAGATGATCATTGAAAGTGAAGATGAGAATGAACGTCTCAATCTGATCTCTTCCACAAGGAAGAGTTTCACCAGGTTCCACATCGTTATTGGAACGGGAATTTAACACTTAACCATTTACCCGTGTTTATCCTTATCGATGCCTGACTCGAGTATCGGGAGGAGGTCAAGGATATTTTTGATGATCGGCGCATCTATCTCGACACCCCTGGGCGGTTCTCCCGCAGTGTTGTATTCCCGGATGTAGACCGCATCCATACCAGCAGACCTTGGCCCCAGGATATCGGCCTTGTACCTATCACCGATGTATATGCTCTTTTCAGGTCTGAGCTCCAGCTCCTTCAGGGCCATCTGGAATATCTCCTTGCTTGGTTTGGCCATGCGGACCTCCTCCGAGATGATGATCAGATCGAAGTATGTTGTCAGTCCCTCCCTGTCCAGGAATGACCTGAGTGCCTTTCCATCGATGGCGTTGGATATCAGGCCGATCCTTACAGGTTCCCCGGACCGGTCGGTGGAGGACCTCAGGATATCAAGAAGATATCTGCTGGAATGCCTGATCCTTAAACAAGTTGTGAATGCTCCGGTATGCGTGCTTTTCAGTCGTTCCTCGATATTCGGGATGTCAAATCCTTTCCGTTCGAGTTCGTTCTTCATCATCTTCGATCGGATCTCGACCGAAGATTCCCATAGTTCGGTATCGGACCTCTCTCTTTCCTCAAGAACGACGTTTCTGAAAACCTGCAAGAAATCGGTGAAAGGGACCTCCGTCTCCTTTATATTGGAGGTATGATACCACTTGACAACGAACTCCATGGAATCCTTCGGAGTGAACGGTATAAGGGTATTTCCCAGGTCGAACAGGACGCCGTCATAGGCCAGTCTATTGACCATGCTGACCTATCCTTAACGTGCCTTGTTGAAGTAGTTTGCAAGGTAGGTGAAAAGTGCACCACCAATGATTATGGGCCAGGCGATCTCGGGTTTTCCTGACTGGGCCTCGATAACTCCCCAGATTATTATCACCAAGCCTACCGGTGTCAGAAAATGGTAGCCCCATCTCATCAGATAGAAAACCCTTGCGGCCTTCGATACCTTTCTTTTTGGTGTTGGTGGCGCTACCGGACCGGATGAGGGCCTCGGACCTGCTCTTCTTACACCTGCTCTGACATTCTGCTGCATTTTATTCACCTATCATGGATACCAGGGCAATGATGTTGGGGTAGAATAAGGTTACCATCTGATTATTACCGAGTCTTGAAGGTAATCCGCAACTTCATTAGATCAATTCATCGATCAATTAACTCGATCCCATGTTATGCAATCGCCAGAATTCTCAGTAAGTTCGGCAATTACAGATATGGAATGTTGATATTTCAAATATCAAATAATAATGTCATGGGAAGGGAAGAAATAGGGTCAGAGTCGGCCCCATTTCTTCAAGGTTCAAAGAGCATACCAACTTTACTCGGGATAGGCTTCTTCGAGCTTCTTCTTCAATGAAAATGCTGACCAGATAGGAACTCCGATCTGAGCAATAATCATGAACGGAATGCAGCAGAGTCCAATGAAGAAAATTAATAGTATTGAAATCAACACCCAAGAGAATGCTATCACAGAGAGCCAGACGATCAGTCGGATCACACCGCCTGTAATATCACCTGCATACATATGGCCTATTCCGAGTATACCAAAGATTCCTCCGACAAGTTCGATAACGAACGCGAGGTTCCTGTCAACATCTTTCAATCCATCTGACATTTTTCTCTCCTCCGGATCGATCCGACATCTCTAAATCGTTAACAAGGTATAAAATCAGTTCTATAGTTGATCTTTTATTGTTTTTTTCTCCTCTTGTGATCAGAGAGCTGGTAAACGGAACTGACCTCCAAGCCTGTTTTTGGAAGCCACGCAATATCTCCTTTACCGTCATGATATAACCATCTGATGTCATCCTTCAATGGGGGTTCCCGGTCATCTTCGAAAGCGCTTGGTCCTGTTCCATGAGGGGCTTTTTTCTTTCTGTCCCTGTCGAAGATGAGGTTTGAGAGTTTTCTTGTTGATGTGATATCCCTGAAGGCGTGGTATCTGTTTATCCCCCTGAACCCGTAACAGATGTCCCAGTCACCGTGATAGATGCAGCCTGCGCATATTCGTCTCATATAAAGGATCCGAAATGTCCCGAGGAACATGATGGAAACTATTGCACCAAATAGGAGTCCGATCCTGAAAGGCCAGATAATGGGTAGGGTCAGTGTCCAGAAAACGACCCCCCCTATTGCCAACCCTAAAAGGACCTTCACTATGATCCGATAGGTCCTTCCTTCTGTGGTAGATCCATACTTAAGTCCCTGGATGGAACCCATGATGATGGATGACAGGAGCAGGATCGATTGATGGAAGATGGGTTCCGGCAGGTTCTTGTGGGCCCCGGTCATCGAGAGTATCAATACTGTGATGATCGCAAGCGGATAGGTAATGGAACATCCGAGGCAGAACCTTCTTCCGAATATGGTGTAGGTATCATGGGAGAAGAATGAACATATTGGATGATGTGAAAAAAGAAAGGGAAGTAATACCTTGAATACGGCCATTACTTCCCTGAAGCTCATAGTATCAAGAGCAAGGTCTAATGATTTATATTTATAATGCTCAGGCACCATTGCTGAAGAAGGTCCAGTGTTTCACGGATCCACCTTCTTCCATGATCTTGGCCTGCATGTATCCGTCGATACAGGTCAGGACCGGTATGATAAGACCTATTCCAATACTGCTCAGAACAAGTGTTGCTACCAATGCTGCAACTCCCTTCTGCCACTGACCCATATAGAAATATCCGACACAACCCAATAAGCACAGATTCAACAACAATGCTACGATCGGGCTTTTCTCTCCACTGATCATTTCGTCTGACATATTAACACCTCTATCTATCCCTGTATCCGAAATATATAGCCAGTATAAAAACCTAATAGTTCATTTAAACCTTTCATAATGAAATTACGAACATTTTATATATGTACGTCATGTTGATACTTTAGTTCCTAATCAGTGGGACAATCCATGGAAATGGGGGATTATTATGGCAGATAAAATGGTTTTTGGAATATTGGCAATATTGCTTGGTTCTATTGGAGTACATAAATTCTATGTGGGTCATACGAAATGGGGTGTTGTTTACCTACTGATAACGCTTTGCACCGGAGGAATGTTGTCTTTGATCCCATGGGCACTTGGTCTAATAGCAGGCATAAAGGCTCTTACCGGAACAGAAGAGGCTTTCGAAGAGTATGTCGAAGCAGAAGGATTCATGTAATATTCTCAAGGGGATGGATCGCTCCATTCCCTTTTTTTTTATTTATTATTATTTAGAGAACGGACGGTAAGATTGTACCACCAATTCTTCAACCGTGATGATTTTTTGTTGATATGAATGTACAAGCTATAAGAGAAGCAATATTATACGGTCATGTGTAATGACCTATAGAGGGTCCTGTATGTCTTTAAAATTAAGGTCCGTTATAGCAATGTCACTTGTTCTCATCCTGATCGGCACCATTCCGATAGTTCTTGGTGAAGATGATGGAAGGGAGAGAGATCCGGAAACAGAGAGAGAGGCCCAAGAGGGGAGAGGGGCCCGGACCAGAATAGACAGAGATGGTGATGGATACATCTCCTATCGCGAGTTCTATGCCAGATTTTCAGATAGATACGATGAAAATACATTGAAGAGGATCTTCAATGCCGCAGATGCAGATGATGATGACCAGCTGACAAAAAGGGAAGCAATGAAAGCAGGCAGGCTCCTTTTGAAGGTCAAGGTCGAAAAGATAAAAGCCGAAAGGGTCAAGAACATGAACTACGGGAGAATGAAGAATGGGCCCGATGCTGACGGAGATGGGGCCCTGACCCTCAGAGAATTCCATTCCTTCATAAATGGAAGACTTGATGATGCAACTGTTAAGAGGATCTTCAATGCAGCCGATGCTGATGGCGACGGTGAGCTGGACCTGAGAGAACAGAAGAAAGCATATTCCCTTCTGAAGGACCTTGTGAAGGATAGGGTCAAGGAGAGGATCGAAAAGAAGATAGATGATGTCAAGAAGAGGGTAAGGAACAAGATATCCGATCTTGACAAGGACCAGATCGATCTGATCAAGAGGATCATCAATGGTGTCGATGCCAATGGTGATGGAGTGATAACAGCAAGAGAGCTCCATCAGATGATCAAACGGATCAAGCGCGTTATGTCAGCTTGAGGTCCATGCTCATCTTTCTTATCTCTTCATTTCCATGATCATTCCACTCTACTTCATTAAGATCGATATGTGATATCATCTCACATGTCTTGATCCTATCATCATATGAATCCTGCATTTGATAGCTCGGCCTCGATCTTCCCAAGGACTATCTTGATATCTTCCTTATTCTTCGTCCCGGTACAGACGATCTTTCCGGTCGTGAACAGTAGAGCAACAGCCTTCGGTTCACGGACCCGATAGACCAGACCTGGGAACTGTTCCGGTTCATACTCGACATTCTCCAGTCCAAGGGTGATGGCGATGGAGGTCAGGTTGATCTCCTTCTTCAGATCAGAGGTGGCGACGATATTCTGTACCTTGATCTCGGGATCCTGTTTTATCTCTACCCCGATCTCCTTGAACCTTTTTCTGACCTTGTCCACGGCCTTGTGGACCATCGGAACGGTCTTTGCTCCGGTGCATACAAGTTTTCCGCTGGTAAAGACAAGTAGTGCCGTTTTGGGTTCCTTGAGCTTGTAGATCAGGCCCGGAAACTTCTTGGGGGAATATTCGGCTTCTTCCAACTTGCTTGAGATATAGTCAAGGTCGAACGTTTCACCTGTCACCACAGAGGCAACTATATTCTGTACACATACATCCATGAGATCACCCGTTCAGACGATTACCCCTACTATCATTCCGGTGTATGGCCGTCGTAGCCTTAAACGTTGGGCACAGATCGTTCTTAATATCCCGACTTTCGAGACCTACAGCATTATCTGTCATCTCTCCCTGAACAATAGTTATAACCATTCAGATCGAATGGTATCGGGTTCGGAATGGATATCATTGATCTGACAGAAGAGAACGAGGAGCTGTATTTCGTCTGCCTCGAGGATTGGTCCGGTGAAATGAAGGAAGCTGGCCCGCATAAACGGAACTGGTACGAACGAATGAAGAGAAGCGGCCTCCGGGTGAAGCTTGCAAGGGATGACGATGGCAAGATCGGAGGCATGATCCACTACCTTCCATGTGAACATTCATGGATCGACGGAAAGGATACCTACTTCATTCTATGCATCTGGGTCCATGGATACAAGCAGGGAAGGGGAGATTTCAGGAAGAGAGGAATGGGGAAGGCCCTTCTACATGCGGCTGAGGAGGATGCAAGGCATCTGGGTGCCAGGGGGATAGCAGCTTGGGGAATAACCTTGCCTTTCTGGATGAGGGCATCCTGGTTCAAAAAGCATGGTTACAGAAAAGTGGACAAGGAGAAAGGGACGGTCCTTCTTCTGAAACCTTTTTCGAACGATGTTGTGGAACCGAAGTGGATCAGACCTCGGAAAACAGCGGGAAAGACCCCGGGGAAGGTGAATATTACAGCTTTCCTCAACGGATGGTGCTCGGCATACAATATCACTTTCGAGAGGGCAAAGAGAGATTCCGGAGAATTCGGGAGCCATGTGGAATTCAACGTGATAAACACCCTTGATAGAAAAACATTCGAAGAGTGGGGAATATCCAGCGCTCTCTTCATTAATGGGAAGGAGATAAGGACCGGCCCCCCTCCGTCCTATGAAAAGCTCAAGAAGGTCATAGGGAGGAAAGTAAAGAAGTTGAAATGAAGGTCCATGATGATCTCTTCATTTGACTTGCTGAGATGGAGGTAAGGTAGGAGTAACCTTAGCCGGCTGTATGGCCGGGACTCCTCCAGGTGGAGGGAGCCCGTATGATGATGTGGTTTGAGCTGGCAGTCCCTGAGGCACGGAAGAAGGTCCCATCATTCCGGGGTATTGGACCATTGGTGGCCCCTGGGGGACGGTGTTTGCCTGTTTCTTCCTTTTCAGCAATACCAACAGTGTGGCCACTATAATGACCATGAACAGGAGGAAAAGCAAGAACAGAACAATGATGAGGGCACCATTATCGCTTCCATTATCAACAACTTCAGGTTCAATTTTATCATCATCATTATCATCGATCACCCGTTCGATACCCTTTAGAGTGAGGGCCAGGAAAGCTACGTTCCCGACACTGTCGACCGCTTTGATCTCAAGGGTGTAGTTATCTGGAGCCAACATCGATGTATCCCAGGCGAAGCTGTAGGCTCCATCGAACAATTCACCTGTCAGGTTCCATATTTCATCACCATATGAGATCGTAAAAAGGGATATTCCGTTCCTGTCGGAAATGCTTCCGTTAAAATAGACAACATCCCCAATGAAGAACGTATCGAGATCATTGATGTAGGAAAAAATAGAGGGCGCATCCCGATCGATCGTGAAGGTTCCATCCATTCGCGTGGTCAGGCCGACAATGTCGGTTACCTCAACGTAATAATCATACCTTCCCGAAGATAGAGATGATATATCCAACTCCATTTCCCATACAGAGTCTGAGACCTGATCCCCTTGTATTATCTCTGTTCTATCAAAGACCAGCTGGGCCCCTGTTATACCATGGATATCCCGGGCGTCAACCTTTACCAGGAGGAACCCCTCGGGAGCGAATACAATTCCAGTCTCGGGGAAGAGGATCTCCAACGTCGGTGGTGTTCCATCGATCACGATCGTCAACCACGAGGAGTTCAAATTCCCCTCCATATCCTCTGCTCTTGCCTCGATAATATGGGGTCCCTCGGACATGGTGATGGTCTCGACCTCATAGCTCCAGGAAGGATCCCCCGCAGGCAGGGAGATACGGTCCATATTGACGCTGTCGATGAACAAGCTCAGGAACCGGAGCTCGACGTTGTCCGAAGCCTCCCCCTCTACGATCACGGGGTCGCCCGACATAATAATGGTGTTGTTCTCGGGGGAAAGAATGGCAACGTCCGGTGTAACGATCTCCGTCAGATAAAAGGTCACACCGCTTTCCACCTTATGATCTGAAGGGTCCCAGGCTGTAACGAGAATATCATGCTCCCCGATGAAAAGTCCTTCGGTTTCAAGGGTCCAGGTCCAATTTCCATCAATAATGACAGAGGTAATGTCCCGGGCCGTTCCATCATCCATTGTCAAGGTCAGGCTGTTGATAATGTAGTCATCCCAGCAGGACCCTTTGATCTCCATCAAGCTCCCCTGGATTACTATCTCATCCTCAGATGGAGATGATATTGCAACTTCCGGCGAGATATGGTCCTCAACAGTGATCGAGATATCGCTAATAATGTACTTCTGCTCATTTGTGATCGCTTTCACATTGATCCTGTGTTCTCCTTTTTCAAGAGGAGTTGTATCCAAGGAAAAGGAGAAGATGGACCAATCATCTGAAATATCCACAGCTTCGATCCACTCTCCATCATCGATGCTCCACTGCACTGTTTCCAATCCCACGTTCGAATGGGCAGATCCCGTGAACTCGACAATGTCGGTATGCGTGAATCGATTGCCATCCTCGGGTGATGTGATGAGTACAGCAGGGAGTGAATAGACGGTCACGTTGAATGAAAAAAGCTTCTCGGTGTTCAGTGAACCCATGTTGGAAAGAACCACATGCTCAATGTCCTCCCCTGACAGATATGAGGTCAATGTCCCAGATGATAGATCCTCGTTGATCTCGTAAGCGCGGAAATTTGAGTGTGCTTCGCATTTCTGGTAATTTTCGCTGTCCGTGAAATACAGGTCAAGCTTCTGGGCGGTATCGGCCATCCGGGAAAATGTGTTGCCGGTGTAGAAGTTATTCCCGTGAAGGAATGCT
>JAUVCN010000192.1 GCA_030595715.1 Thermoplasmatales archaeon | reverse complement strand
CGTTTGATAGCCCACATTTCAGATCCCGACCGTGCAATCAAGGATAATATTGTTCCTGATCTCATTCATCAGGCCCAACCATCTGTTCTCCAGAAGCATGATCCCATTGTTACTTCCGGAAATGGTGTTATCCCCAATTATCAACCCCTCGGATAACCACACTGTGATCCCATCGATCGTCATATCGGAGATGTTGTTTCCAATTAACGAACAATTGAATAGATCCTTAGCCGAGGCCCCACGGCCACATGATGTCATCTCGTTATCCTTGATCTCGGAAAATGCTGATCCTTCAAGGAATACGGAGTTGTGACATTCCGAGAATGTATTATTGGAGACACTGATCCCGTCAGAGTAGAAGATATCCAATCCATTGTAGATGTGACCACTCAATGAACAGTTGGATATCTCTATGTCCCGGGAATGAAATATCCACATCCCAAGGGTAGCATTACTTATCGAAACGTTTTTAATCCTGCCATTTGAGACATTGACCAGGATCATTTGTCCACAGACAGGGGAAATGGTGGCTCCCTGTAGATCGAGGTTTCTCAGGAAGATCAACGGTTTACCGTTTACAGTATTGTTTCCTGCTACCTCGTTATCATATGCAATTACCGCATTTGGATCCATCACCAATGAACAATTTAAAAGTTGATTGGTGTGAATATAATTACCTGTGGCCCTTGTCATCAACAGGACACCATATTCCTCCGGGTCCTTGATGGTATTATTACAGATCGTATTCTCCATGGATAATCGGGATATTGTTACACCATCTCCGTCCCCATATCCGTCAATAAAATTACCCTGAACGAGGTTGTAGTTCGAAAATTCCAGCAAGACCCCTTCGTCGTTTGTGAATAAAAAGGTGTTGTTCATGATACGATTATAATGGGAGTGGTCCAGCATTATCCCGGGATCGCTCCTCAGGACCATATTTCCCTGGACGATGCACATCTCCGAGGTTTCGATGAAGATACCATCCCTTGTGTTTTCATCCAATGTGCAACCGAGGATCCTGGAGTTATTTGACAGGATCATCTCTATCCCTCTTAGGTTTCGCAGAAAGGACGAGTTACGGACCTCTACATTCATGCAGCCGCCGATGGTCATCCCGTTCGTATTATAACTGAAAGTGGAGTTTGTAACTACGACCGAGATCACATTGAAGAGGATCAATCCGGAGCTGGAGAACGAATGGGGGGACCCATCCGTTGAATTGAAGAATGAACAGTTCTCGATGACAATATGTAGGGTCGTGTCCCAGATCGACATCCCGTAATATCCGCCGGATGTGTCGATGGTCAGGTCCGATATGACTATCGGGTCACCCTCCGTTCCGTTCCCGGTCCAGTTCCTATCGGAGGCCATATCGATGAGCTCAGCATCCGAATCGATCGTTATCGCATCGAGAGGACCCCTTGAGAGAACGGTTGAAGGCTCCCCATCGGTGAAGGATGATATTATCAACGCGTTGGATAAAAACATCAACGAGATGATCATCAACGAAACGACCTTCAACTCCTCTGCCTCCGATGGAACAATAGGTATCTGTAGATATAAAAAGATGGGTCACAACCTGCCAGCATACCGGTATGTATCGATTACGAAATGGATTACTCCTCATCGGAGGGATATCTTGCAGTGAGCTTTGCAGATACGATGTAGAAGAACAGGATCAGCAGGATCGTCACGGCGAGCATGATGATCAGAAGAAAAGGTCCTATGTCCCCATCTTCCTCAACTTCATCCTTCTCCATCTCTATAACAAGGTCCATATCCCCCTCCACATCGAACTCTATGATGCTCTCCTTGAATCCGTCCCCCCAGACACGAATGGTGTACTTTCCAGAAGGTAGAAGGCAACTGAAGGCACCATTACTTACCGTGCCGTTAAGTCCTGCTTCATAGATGGAGTGGTTCATGGCTGAAACGATCCGACCCCCCGACCGACCTTCAATTATCCCGATACTAACCAGAAATCTCTCCAAATCTCTTGTGAATTCTATAGTGAATTCACTCATTCTGTTGCCTGCAATATCTGTTCCGGAAATGGTCAGATAATTAGATGCGCCTGGGATAATTGACCACATTGGGAGGTAATATAAACCCTCTTCATTGCTTGTGAGATCGACGGGATCTCCGTTCAGCGTGAAAATAAGGAGTTCGGGATCCATCTCCTCGGAGAAACGTACCCAGAGATACAGCTCATTGAAATCGATCAGGACCCCATTTGGGTGAAAACTGACAATATACGGGGCAGTTCTATCGACCGTAAAATTGACCTCCCTCTCAACATGGTTGCCTACGAAATCGGCAACATGTATCATTAGATTGTACTGCCCCTCAGCAAGCAGGGGCAATGTATGGTTGATCTCATCGAGATCCATCCACTCCCCGTTGAACCTCCTCTCGATCTTTGCGACCTGGAGGTTGTCAGATGCAAACCCGATAACATAGATATCCGTGGAATTGATATATTCGCCTTCAACAGGGTATGATATCTCCAATTCTGGCGGGGTAGTATCAACGTAAAAGTTGATGGTCCGCGTGACGTAATTCCCATATCTATCACTACATTTCACTTCCACGACATGATGACCATCCGATAGGTTGGAAAAAACATGGGACTTGTTCTCCCAAACATCTATCGGTCTATCTCCATCAAGGGAAACAAGAACAACACAATTTTTAACGCCAATATCTGAGAATTCCCATTCCACCTTAATGGAGGATACGCTGAACCAGGTTCCATCCGGAGGTAATGTAATATCCAACTCCGGTGGAATCGTATCCACGAAAAATGAGTCACTGGTCGACGGGAAAAGAGGACCAAGATCGGTTATCGATTGGACCATATAGTGGTGATCCAGCAGATCCAATACTACCGGG
>JAUVCN010000071.1 GCA_030595715.1 Thermoplasmatales archaeon | reverse complement strand
CAGATGGTGACGGACATACGGATTTCGAGGAATACCTCTACGGATCGGATCCAACAGACGCTCTTCAGTTCCCGATCTATGAAATGACTGGTAAGGAGATCGATGAGGAACAGAGCCTGTTCCTGTGGATCCTTCTTTCCATCTGCCTTTTGATCATCGTTTTGATCATTGTTGTCGTATTGGTCAACAGTGGAGTGATCAAGAAGGACCTGGAATCATCCAGGGTCAAGGATGCAGAAGATGAGAGACAGCTCAGAGAGAGTGCATTGTCCTCTGGTGGACAGGATAGGCTCGATCAACTCCTGGCTGCTGCAAGGGGTGAAGCCCCGGTGGGTCTTCCAGGGGTCGCTGGACAGCCTATGGCCGCTGCACTCCCCTCGGCACAGCCCAGCGAGGCACCGATGGGAGATATGCAACCAGAGGCACAGCCAATGACAGCGCAGCCATTGGATGTTCAGGGAATGCAACCGGCTCCAATGACCGAGGCACAGAATATTCAGCAGTGAGTGAAAAGAGGGATCAAGATAATCATAGGAGAAAATCAAGGGGTGTGAAAAATGGTTGAAAGTAAGAGAAGGGTCCTGGTGGCTATGATGATGGCATTGACCATGGTGCTTTCTGGAGCTATGCTGATAGGCAGCGTTTCAGAAGATGTGGAAGGTGCAAAGTCCGATAGGGATTCTTTTGGATATTACTATATCGATAGCTTGGCTCCGTCTCCACAGACATCCTATAGTTGGTTGGATGTACAGGGAGCCAGTGGTTCTACAAGTCTGGGCTTGTTCGGATCATCCGGTCATGGTCAGATAGATCTGTCATGGGATTTCCCGTTTTATGGAGGTGAATTTTCCAGGCTGCATATCTCTGCAAGGGGATATATCTGTTTCAATTCCTGGTATTATTCCACATATTATTCATCAGGGATACCGCAGACAAGAAGTCCCAATCCAATGATGGCAGTGATGTGGGGATATGGATACGGGAACGCTTATTATGTCACCGGAACTACGAACAATCAGGAATGGGTCGCCATCGAATGGGTCAGCAATAGTTACGGTATGCATTACGAAGTGATACTCTATGACTCCGGTGTTATCAAGATGCAGTATAAACAATCAGGGTCCTCATCCTACACCGGTGGTTACTATCACACCGTAGGTATCGAGGATCTGACCGGAAATGAAGGCATACAATACAAGTCATTCTATGATCAGAACATGGAGAATGCCATGGCCATAGAATGGTCATTTGCTGTTGCAGAGGTCCAGGCTCCGGTCGTTATTAATGCCCATGGAAATGAGACTTCCATATGCTATGCAGACTACCAGGAGTACGAGTTCACGTTCAATGTTACGGATGATCACCCCGATTCCGGAGCAGGGGATCTGAACGATATAAGGGTATATTTCGGACCTCCTTCCCTTGGTATCTACGCTCAATATACCGTATTGGGTGGTCAGGCAGGATGGGCACTAGGAGGTGGTGGAGCAGGTCCTGGAAATGGAACCATAGATATCAATATCAGTAGTTCGGATTTCCAGAGCAATGTGTTTGGTGATCCGTGGAACATGGTACTTATAGTGAAGTTCACGTTCGCCTTCCCATGGGAGGGGATGATCCCGATGACCATATGGGCAAGAGGTGAGGTCGCTCTTCCGGCATCTTCAACATTTGAGGATGTTTTCTACCTGGATACCGGGGTCAAGATGATCGGGGATTTCCAATTTATAGGAGAAGATGGTAGAGATCTTCAGACGGAGAGCTTCACAAAGGAGAATGAAACTATAAGGTTCACCGGGGTGAAGATAGCCTACAACAATACGGATCTATCCGACCCAAATACAACATTCTATCCAATGAACCATTCTTTCTATTTCTCCATCATCGATGATGAGCTGTTCAAATACACTGACATGAATGTCTCCGGAAGGAACTTCTCGGTAGACATCAACATGCCACTCAGGGCTCTAAGAAAGGAGTTCAGGATCTACATAATGGGAATTCCGACCAATAGGGTCAGGGGAGAACTACCTGTCATCGCTTTCAAAGTGGATGATTCCTCTCCAACTGCTCCCTCATCACTTGTGATAAGGGCAGATTCCTTCAAGGACAAGGAGCGTCTTGTGGACAATGATGACATTCTTTACATAACCTGGGGTACGGTTACCGATACCGGATCTGGTGTAAAGCATTACAAGATATCCAGCTCACCGGATCCAGGCAATGAATCAGCGGTGATTATCGATCCAAGGATCACGAGCTGGATCTGGAACGCCACCGTTCCCGGTGATTTCAAACTCTATGTCTGGGCTGTTGACAAGGTAGGCCATATCGGTGAAATGGCAAGTCAGTTCATCAAGATAGACAAGGATGATCCTTTCTTCACCGATATCGATCCTTCCGATCCAACCCTGTGGTTAAAGACCCTGACACCCACGGTAACGATATCCGCGAGGGATGGTTGGACCATATCAGAGGATATCTCAGGTGTTCGAAAATCCACAGCCGAGTATTCCACCTCAACAGATGGGATCGATGGGTTCGAGGATTGGATATCCGTTGGCCTTTTTGATGATGATATAACCAGGGCAACCGGAGACGATCATGTGGAAATATCTGTCCAGCCAAGATTTGTTGAGGGAACCGAGAACTATATCAAGTTCAGGATCAAGGATTGGGCCGGTAACGGATATGCTGTGAGTGATGCCTACAATCTACGGATCGATGTCACTGACGTAGCTTATGAGGATTTCTTCCCGACCCAGGACGTATGGCATAATTTCGATGCTGTCAACAGCAAAGAAGTATCCCTTTACCTGGTGGACCACACTTCCGGTGTGAACACTGGTGACCTTTATTACAGAATATCGCACGAGATCGATGATAACGGCAACTACATCTGGTCCACCGGTGTTCAGCCACAGGGAGGATGGCAGGACCTGCCGAACAGATGGTATGATCGTGTGGATGGGAACAACATGATCTGGATACACTTCGCATATGAGGATTTCCAGGAAGGCGAATTGAACTTCATGCAGTTCATTTCCAGGGATTCTGCCAAGAACGGTGTTTACACTGAATCCACCCTTTCGAAGGACCCATTCACAATGTCTCCAATGTATCAGATCCTTGTAAATACAAAACCTGTGGCAATTATCAGCGAGCCGATGAACTTCAATCCATTAACCAAGGTGGGTGAGTTCAATATCACCGATCTGATAACCTTCGATGCGTCCAATTCATTCGATATAGATGTGGATGCAGGAAATCTGAAGTTCGAATGGAAAGAGGGCAATTCAACCCTTTCCAAGGATATGATCCTGGAAAACTTCAGGTTCGAGACCCTCGGCTTCCATACCATCACCCTCTATGTGGGAGATTCAGGTCATAAGGGTGACGAGAGGGCCGTGGCCACTGTCACTGTGAATATCACCAAATTCGTTCCCAGCCGCTTAAAAGATACGGACAGAGATGGGATGGACGATGATTGGGAATTCAAATACCTGCTCAATATGTATGATCCTTCCGACAGGAACGAAGATCCTGATGGTGATGGATATACGAACATCCAGGAATACATGGGAAATGACGAGGTGGATCCCTATAAAGTTGATATGGATGATACTGATCCCTGGGATCCTCTTGACACACCGGAATATATTCCTGTTGGAAATTTTGATCCTATTGTAAAGGAGGCTCCTTTCGCTCTGTGGATATTCATTCTGGTTATAGTTCTGGCCATTATCATTGCTGCATTGATAGTTCTGATAGGGTATCTGAGAATACATCGTGAAGAGGATTCCGACAAGAGGGAAGAAGCCGAAGAAGAGGCGATGCTTGCGACACCTCAGCTGGATCTACCGACAATGCCAGCCAATCTTCTGACGGGTGACCCGGCAGACTCTCCACTGCTTCAGATCGAGTCGCTTCCACCTGCGGACCCTGCAATGGAACAGCCTATGGAACCTCAGCCTATGGAACCCCAACCGATCGATATGGGGCAGGCACAGCCTGTTGGCGATCCAATGTATCAGGACCCAAACCAGCCTGTTGAGAATCCGATGTATCAGGATCCGAACCAGTTATAGACAGATCTACTGTGTAGAAAATGACAGGGATAAATACAGTGGAATGTGGGGGCCTCACCCGAGGCCCCTTTTTTATTGTACGAATTTTGACATACCCTGGAGTTACATTATTAAAGAAGTAGTGAATATTAGAACCAGTTACCGGAGGTCAGAGGTGGATGGGTTTCTTTGATTCGATCTTGAGGGGTATTTCCAGACTCTTCAAAAAGAGACAGGCATCGATCGGGATATACGGTCCCCCTAATGCCGGAAAGACTACCCTTGCCAACAGGATCAGCCGTGACTGGACCGGAAGATCAATGGGAAAGACCTCAGAGGTTCCGCATGAGACCAGAAAGGCAAAGGAGAGGAAAGAAGTAGTGATCAAGGCAGCCGGGAACAAGATAAGCTTCGATATAATCGACACTCCTGGAATTGCAACAAAGATCGATTTCCATAACTTTGTAGAAGAATTCAAAATGGATGAGGAAAAGGCCAAGACCAGGGCAAAAGAGGCAACAGAAGGTGTGATAGAGGCTATCAAATGGCTTGACAAGGTCGATGGTGTTCTGCTTGTAATGGATTCCGCCGAAGATCCTTTCAATCAGGTCAATGTGACCCTTCTCGGGAACCTTGAAGCAAGGAACCTTCCAACAATTATCGTTGCCAACAAGATGGACATTGATGATGCATCACCTGCAACGATCAGGGATGCTTTCCCGCAGCATCCGACGATCCCGATATCAGCGTTGGCAGGGTATGGAATGGATAATCTTTACAAGGCTATGATGAAATATTTCCGATGAGAGTGTCAATATGAAAAAGAGGGTACTGAAGAACGGATCAGATAGGGTCGGTATATCGATAGACCTTATTTCCACCGAGAGGCTTGAAGAGCTGGGTTCGGGGAAGATCCGTTTCATCATCGATCAGGTGAAGGATGGTAAGGTCCTTGTTCTCGAGAAGGGGCTAACATCTTCCGAAGAACTGGAATTGATCCGTGTGACAATGACCGAGATCGATCATGATTCATTCATTGGCGTCGAGACACCTGGTTTCACAGGGAATATCTCGAAAAGAACATTTCTGCAGAAGCTATTCGGAAGGACCGCTCCACCACGCATGATGGTGGTAGGACCCGCTCATCTGTTGAAGACCATCAAGAAGGATGGTAGGACAATTGAAGCTATAATCCTTACGAGGGATTCTGCACTCGAGGGAGATATCAGGGAAGAGGATCTCACCCCACCCAGGGACCAGGAAGGGGAGGGATTCGATGGGGATGAAAGGTTTGATCTTGATGAAGAGATCGACGTGGTGGAAGAACAGGATGAGGAATGACCGTTCATCCTCGGAAAACATTAACACACAATTAACATATTATCCGGTAGTAGGAGGGTATCATTGCCACATCAATGCCTTAACTGCGGACATGTGATCGAAAGAGGGTCGGACGAGATCCTGAAAGGCTGTTCACAATGTGGCGGAAAGAAATTCATGTTCACCTCGGAGCCCATGTCAAAGGAGAGAAGGGAAAGCATCAAGATGAGGGCTGATGAGGTCAGGGACAAAATGCTTGAAAGGGCGGATCCTGAACTGATGAAGATCCTGAAAGACAAGGGAATAACAGATCTTGATGGGTCAAAACTGGAAATGGATGATTCACTTGGTGAGGATTGGGTACGGTATCAACCTGGCAAGGGTGAAGAGAGGGTCGAGATCGATGAAGGGACATCAAAGACAGGAGCGGAGATAGTTGAACCCGGTCCTTTGAAGAAACGGTCTGCAAAGGACCTGATCAAGGAATATGATAAAGAGAAAGAAAAGAAGCTCCCAAAGAAGAAAGAAGCGAAGAAGGTTCAGAAGAAGCATGTGTCCAAGGGAGCTGTGAAGAAGAGAACACATTCCAAGAAGAAGATCAAAACCAAGGTAAAAGATGTCGATGTGATAAATATCGTGGAGCAAGGAGTCTATGAGATAGACGTGGAAAAGCTCCTTGATGACAGTCCCATAATCATTCAGAAGGATGGTTCATATCTGCTGCATCTTCCATCCCTGTTCAAGGATGTCAAGAACAAGAAGAATTGATGAACTGACACAGGGTGTGCATCACATAGAATGAATGGACTATCAGATCATATGGGGGTCAGGCCTTCAGATGATCCGTTATCTTTCTGGCAATGGTGGGGGTGATACCCTCCAGTTTGACAAGTTCGAAGGGAGAGATATCTTTCAATTTGTCAGTGGAATCGTAACCTGCATCGAGAAGGACCCTTGCCTTTTCTTCATCTATTCCGGGTATCTGAACCAGATCGACCAATGCCTCTTCCGAAGGGTCGACCCTCTGGAAAGCTGCCTTTGGTCTTTCATCCCTCTTGGTTGGTAGAGCAGGTGTGTCCCTTGCTTCTCCAAGCTCCTCAAGGAGGGTCTTTCTGGGTTTTGATACCATGCCAAGTCTCTTTCCAACCCTTGAAGGGAATTCCTCGAAGAAAGACATGTTATCCCTGAACCACCTATCTCGTTCGTCAAGGTCCTTTGTGAGCCTGTCAACCTCTCTTTCGAGCTCCTGGGTTATAATGAATAATTTTTTATATCTGTCCCTTTCCTGGTTCAGTGAGTACACGGTCTCTTCCAGCCGGGTCATGTGATCAGACGATTCCCTATCCAGGGACGATTTTGAGATCTCCAGCTTTCTCAGGTCATGGTCCTTTGATTCCACCAGTTCTCTGAGTGTATCTATGATCCTTTCTTTATCCTTTTGCTTCTCACTTAGATCATTCTTCTTCCTGGTGGCGGCTTGGAGCTCGAGCTCCTGTGATTCATAGGCATCCCAAAGCTTCATCAATCTTTCTCTGGCCAGTCTGAGATCATCGTCGGTCATGGACCATCCTCCGTGAAACACCCCTCAGGGTAGGATGTATACCGGGGAATGAACACATGGATATTTAAATCCTTTATGGCAGGAATCCTGAATATAGGCCCCTATATGCCGGGTTTTTTTTAGAAAGTGTGCAACGATCTCATGATAATATATTCAACCATTGCATAATAAAGATTATATGTCATTTACAACGTGAAGACCCCATGGATTGGAAAGGTACCTCCAGTCGGAATTCGAAGACCTTGGCCTGTGCAATTGCTATCATCCTGTTATTGCCCATTATCCCGATGATCATGGGAGATGGTCAGAATGATATCATTGACCATGGACAGTTCTCCATCGATACGATCTACTGGCCCATGATGGGGAGAGACGCTTTCAATACGAACGAGGGATCTACCTCCGGGCGAGGTCTTCAGGATCCTTTTGGTATGTGGTCCGATGTCGGAAACTCCACTGTTCTCGGATCTGTTGGCGCGGATATGACAAAGAATGTGAATTTTTCAACCGTATCCGAGCGGACCATAAGGTTCATTGTTGATTCCAACAGAACACATGTTTTCATCAGAGATGGTGACAACGGGGCCATAGCATGGTCAATAGATGTTCGTGACATCGAGGAGAGAGTGACCAATAACCTGTGGGTATCCCCTGCATTAATGGATACTGACTCCGATGGCAGATTGGAGGTACTGATAGCAATATCAGAGGCAAACACTCATCAGTTGGCCCTTTTTGAACCGAATATAACTCTTACCTCTACCGGTTATATCCAGTCATTAACATCCTACCCCGATGAGATGGTCTGGATATCCATCTACGGGCCACAGGGGAACGCAAGGACATCATCTCCCATGATCCATGATATTTCGGGAGATGGTATCGAGGATGTAATAATAGGCGCCGGGAATAGACTCTATGCGTATCATGGAACGAATGGAACCATCATGTGGTATCTTGATATAGGGCCCATTGGTGAGGCCCTCTCCACACCGGCAATCTACCCTGGTTCGGGAGCGATACAGAGAATAGTCATAAATTCCTTCCTGGCAGGAAGAAGGACACTCAGAACCACCGTTGTAAATTATAACGGATATCATTTGAACAATATAACATCTGATCTAACATCAGCATTGATCGGATATCCATTTCCTGTAGCGGGACCCGTTCCGGTCCCTGTTGTGACCGATGTTACAGATGATGCATCTCCCGATATTCTCGTACCTTACCCGGCGATATCAAGCTTCGGACGGGTTGTTGTTTATTCCTATACATTGGACGAAATATTAACGATCGATGATATCATAGGTCAATATGATGGAGGCATCTCGGTCTGCGATATGGTACCAGGTGGTGGAGACGAGATCCTGATCCAGTCCAGAGGAGCCGCATCCCCCAACACCATGGTATCCTACGAGGTGTTCTGGGATGGAACAAAGCATGATTCCAGGAGAGTTTGGACCAGGGCAGGTATTACTCCGGGAAGTGCCACCCTGTATGGGAGTCCCCTATCCTGTGATCTGAACGAAGATGGGGTCCCAGATGCTGTATTCCCTTCCAATGGTCAGATATACGGCATCCTTTCTGATGGGACATATTACTGGAACCATACTATGGATGGTTTCATTCCAAATGGATTTGGGTTGATAGGAGATCTCAACATGGATGGTTTCTGCGATCTTTATCTACATGGAAGATTGTACTCTCAAAAGCTCATAGATCTGAAAGTGAAGGAACCATACCTAACCAATATCTATCTCGATAACAGCGAACCTGTGGATGGAAGTACTGTAACGGTCAATTGTGTGATAGAGAACACCCAGAGTACTGACGTTCTGGATGTTGTTGTGAAGTTCATCGACCTGGATGGTCCGTCAGGAGAGCTGCTCATCGGGTATGACCGTATAGACATCGTTGAAACAGCTGAAGCTTCGGTGGAATGGATACCACAGGGAGATGGAAACCATGACATCTTGATAATGATCGATCCCGATCAGAACATTACCGAGATCGATGAAACCAACAACAACGGTGAGAACACGTTCACCGTTCTTTCAGCATTCTCCGATATCACCGTGACCGCAATACATTTTCTGAGAGGTGATGGTCAACTGATAACTGATAAACGACTGGTGGAGAACGATCCTTCATGGATAGTTGTTACAGTCGCAAACATCGGTCAGAAACCATCTACCGGTGGAACACTACGGGTTAATGTTAACGGAGCAGGTCCCAACGTTGGAAATGAGTATTCCGACATTGATCCGATCGGTCTGGATGATACCATCAATATAACTGTTCCATGGACCCCAGAGGAGATACCCGAAGGTCAAGAAGAGATCGTATCCAATATTGAAGCATGGGTATCACTCCCCACGGGTCAAGATGAGATCTCCGAGGACAACAATTATCTATCGAATTCAACGAAAGTGAAGAATGCCACTCCTTCGGGTTCGCTTTACATCCAGGGAGAAGTAAAGGACACGAATGGCGAGGCCGCATCAGACGTAAGAATGACATTGACGGTCAACAGGACCGGCGAGGTCCTGGGTCCCATCCAGACAGATAATGACGGAATATTTGGTTTTGATATGAACTTCATCGACTACCTTGATGGAGATATCATCACCATCAGAGGTTCCAAGGAGATGATGTGGGGGGAGAACTCCACATCTGTATATTCTGAGGATGTGATAAAGGACCTTAACATCGAATTGACAGATATTCCAACACTTTCCATCTTCGTCACACCGTTGGGAGAGACCGAAGATGATGTGGTCCCGGGCCAGGAGGTCATTGCATATTTCACCGTGGAGAACGATGGGAATGTTGCGGGTGACGTGACAATATCGAAGGAACAGGAGGGCAATTCATCTTTGACCACAAATGGCATCAGAGTGACACCCAGTACATTCTTATTGGCTCCCGGAGAGACCAGACAGGTTGAGATGGCACTAACTGTTCCGGACGGAGAGGAACCTGAAAGAGAGATACTCGCATTGTTGGTATGTTCCATTTCCGGAAACACCACTGTTCAGAAGAAATTGAGGTATCAATACTCTATCAAAGGGGACGAACAGGTGCTTTTCCAGATGGTGTCAAATGCAGATGTGATCCTGGGGCCTTCTTCCTATGGCAAGGTTTCCTTTGAATTCTACATATACAACAAGGGCAACATCCCCTTTGATTATGAGATGACCCTATCATCGTCTCTTGAAGATCATGTTTCGTTCCGTGATGGATCGGGTGAGCTGTACCCGGATGGATCGGTCTCTCCATTTGCCGATCTATCGATGCCCAATGGTTCAGAGTCCGTATCTGGAACCATTTCCTTAATCACCTCGAAGCTGAGAACGGTGGCAAGCTGGGATATTTCTGTAAAAAGGTCCTTCCCTGATCTAAGGGTGAAAGGTGTCATTGGGTCAGATCCGGCCAGTCCATCCCTTGGTTCTGAGATACAGTTACTGGCTACTATTGATAACAGCGGAACTATCGGTGTCACCGACATCGTCTGTTCTTTCTATGAAGGTGACACCTTGATCGGTACCAGGACGATCGAGCATGACCTTGAACCGGGGGAGGATGTAACGATAACGGGAATTACATGGACTCCGATCGGAATAGGTGACCATACGGTCACTTTCCGGGTGGACCCGTCAGATGAGGTTCCGGAAACGGATGAGACGAACAATGAGGTAAAAAGGAATTTCAGTTTCCATCCGGACCTGTCCATCAAATCCATATCCTTCGAGAATGAGAGACCGACAGAAAGGGATACCATGTCAATCAGGGTCTCTGTCGAGAACGAGGGAAATGCACCCCTTTCCAAGGGATTCAGGATCACCATAACGGTTGATACCAGGACCGGAGATCAGCTCGTCTCGGATACATTCGAGGAGAACCTCGATCCTCTATGGACATCTACAAGGACCGTTACCCTTGATGTGATCGTTCCATCTGGTGGCGGGAACAGAACCATATATGTGGTTGTTGAGCCGGTGGCAGACGACCTTGAACTGGACATATCCGATAACACATTTTCCAAGGACCTTGAGATAAGAGGGAATGATGAAAGCAATGGCCTGATGGGATATCTTCCCTATATGATCGGGATCCTTGTCCTTATGGCCCTGGCTGGTGGGGGTTTCTATGTGTGGAAGAATGGATTGCCGATCGGCCCACCCCCGGATGAAAGTGGAGATGAGATCGCAGAACCTGAAATGGAAGGAGTGAATATCGAATCTGGAGAAATCCCTAAGGATGATGAAGTTATGGAAATGGATATTTCATCGGCTGAGGAAGCTCCCGTAATCGAGATGGAGGTCCTTCCATCAGAGGATGTGACCGTTGAGGAAGAACCGGTACTGGTTGCAGAGATCATCGAAGCTGAGATCGAAGAGGATGAGGTATCAGATCCATTTGATGACGAAGAGATGATCCCTGAAGTTTGACCTTCCATGGAAGGTCTTTTCCAAAACCTTTATTTCCAAAACCTTCCATTCTGGTTCAATGACCGACCTCAAGATCCTCCGTATGAACTACGATCCTCCTGATATCCTTGAACTGGGATTGGACAAGATATTCGATGAGGTTGAAGAGATCACCGTGATCAAACCGTTGATGCAGACATTCGAGAGGTTCATTCTGGTCTGTGATGTGGTGTGGAAGAACAAAGTGAACATCCCTTTTCTGACCAAGGTCAGGATCGTGGAGACGGCAG
Source organism: Thermoplasmatales archaeon (assembly GCA_030595715.1). Lineage (GTDB taxonomy): Archaea > Thermoplasmatota > Penumbrarchaeia > Penumbrarchaeales > Penumbrarchaeaceae > Penumbrarchaeum. The sequence goes on along the minus strand of JAUVCN010000071.1, from coordinate 3,929 downwards.
AGGAGATATCGACTGATGGGAAAAGGTCCCTTCTGATGGTCTCTGGAAAGTTCCCTGAGATCTACACTGACGTGATCAAGAAGTTCTTCGACACCTTCAACTGCTTCATGGAATTCCCTGCAAGGTTCACGGAATCCGGACTGACAGGTGCCATAGTAGGAACCAATGAAGATATCAATCGTTTCCTTTCTTTTGCAGAGGCATGGGGAGCAACATACAAAGTGATATCCGTCAGAAAGTATCAACCCAGGATGGAGGGGGCCCTATCCAATTTGACCAATAAACAGTTCCAGTGCCTGGAGGCGGCAGTCAGGAGGGGATATTTCGATATACCCCGAAGTATATCTTCAAGAGATCTTGCGAAGGAGATCGGTATCTCGCATGCCACGTTCCTCGAGCATATCAAGAAGGGTCAGAGAGAGATCCTTCAGGCAATGTTCAAGGAATGATGTCATCACTTTCCCATCAATTCTCTATGGGATCGATACAGGTCCTCGTCATTGACATCTAACCCTGCAAGAGGATCCTCATTCAATTCAAGGGATTCACCGAATTCAAGGGTCGGAGCATTTTTTTCGAAAACAGGTCCCGTCCCGGATTCCCATTGAGGTCCACTGGGATCCTTTCCCTCTTCAAGCTTTTCCTTCCTTACTTCACCAACAAGGGCTTTGGATCCTTCTTCATGATATACCTGTCCTCCCAGATCGAGATGTAGGTCATCAAGGGTTGTCTGGTCAGGACCGAAGTATTCACCGGTCTTCTGAGTTCCATATAGGCCCTTGATCTCCTTTTGCCTTCTATCCATTTCCTTAACTCTTCTTTCAATGTCCTCTTCGTCCTTCCTTTCCTTGCCCCTTGACACTTTCAGAATGATCAGAAAGCCGATCACCATCATGATGATAATGATGATCATTGATCCCAAAGTGATACTGATCCAGGATGGGATCGAGCTTGCTTTTTTTGTTGTATTCTCAGGTGGGGGGGGAGGATTGGTATGATCAACGGTCGGATCCGTGTTCTCTATGGTATCCACGCCGATCTCGATCCCATTTGGGATCCCGTCCCCATCCGGATCATCATCCGGTTCAACGGCCAATCCCAACAATGGGAAATACTTTTTTTCAAGGGCGTCGATCATCCCATCATTATCGTTGTCAATATCGGGTCTGACGAACTCCTCTCTAACAAATTCAATTCCTATGAAATTACCATCCGTTACGTTCAATGATATCCTGAACTTCTCTTCCAGGTCGAGTGCTGCCAGAGAAGGTGAAAAAGTATGTTTTATTTCCCGTCCCTCGTATTCCGATATCACCGTTCCATTCATATCGGTTATGGACCAGCGGAATGTGAGATGATCTCCATCAATATCAAAGGCATTTCCGATGAAAGTGACCTCCTCGTTCCATTCAGCCTGTATCTTCTGACCTCCAAACCTGTTCACATCCTTTTTTTCATTAGGATCCTTCAGGTCATATGAATAGATGATATCGATGGGCAGGGTTCCTGGTATCCAGGAGGGGGGGTTCTGCCTATCTTCAACATGGATGATGATGTTCATCGGAACGTGCTCCCTGATCCTATCATATAGGTCAAGGGTGAACGATACGGGACTGTTCCGATGGTCGCCTTCTTTCGATATGAACGAGACGTTCCATGCTGTATCATTGATCTCCTCGATCGTTACCCTCCCGAACATTGATTCCAGGAAAAGAAGGTCAGAAGGATCTATGTCACCGGCCTCTACAACGAAGGAGATGGTCTGTTCTTCCTCCATGATAAGCTCATGGAACAGTGGATCTCCGGTGGGGACATGCCCATCCACCGCAACATAGAACGGAGAATCGTTCACGTTCTCAACGGGTAGATGAACGGTCATGTTCCTTGTTCCTCCCTGGCCGTCGTCTGCAGTGATCCGGATGTCCATCATCGGTACATCTGAATTGGAGGGTGTGAAGCTGAAGATGGACTTCGTCCGAACTTTCACTTTATCCAGTTCGATCTTGATCCTATCTTCATCCGTCGTGTATGTGACGAAATCCCCGTCTATGTCCGATCCGATTAATGCGAATTTGTATTCCTGTCTTTCGATGCATCCGGTATCTTTTATTGGAAGAGTGAGGTTGGTAGCCGATGGCTGTATCAGTGTTTGCCATCCGGTGTTGATGTCCTGGAATGTCTGCCATGTAGGGACATCATTTGTGGAATTGACAATAACATTGAATGGATCTGAAAGGAAATGCCTGTCATCGGGAGTTCCAAAGCTTCCATCTTTACCCTCGTCCCAGACATCTATTCTGAATGGTTCGGTTCCTGCCCAATTCTGCTTACTTGTATAGATATCGATGATCCAGTATGGGTTATCTATGGTCCTGTCCCTGATCATGACAGTTACATTGGGCTCAATTGACAGGGGTATGGTGTCATACTGCAGTCCATCTCTTCCATTGTAGACATCATCCATTATCCACCCGCTCGCTCTCCAGAATGACAGGTTCATCGCTCCCAGAAGAACCTCATCCTCGTCGACATATATATCGGGTATCTCACGAGTGAAATAAGGGGGTTGATTGATTGGAAGCGTTCTGAAGTTGATCTCGTTCGAAATTGCGGAGAGTCCACCGTCGTCGATAACTTCGATCTTCACATAGTAGGCCGTGTTCGGCTGTAGTTTGGAGAACTCGAAAAGGAACAATCCCTGATCTGTTGACGATGTATGTAGGTTCTCCGATGATGCGGTGAAGTTTTTTGTTTCGTCCAGATATATTTTATATTCTCTGAAATCGGGTTCATTGTTGATGGTCCAGCTGATCTCCGAATCGAATTCCTCGGCATATATGTTCATGAGGTTTGTGATCGGTTCCGGTGGCTGGTTGATAATGGTTCTTGAGTGGAATATATTTTTATCTGATGTAGATGTGCTTCTTGACAGCCATGCCACGTGTACCGTGTTGGATGAGTCCACTGCAACCTTTGGCGGGAATTTTTCAGCGAGTGGTGAATAATCATTTGCTCTTGCCTGTGTCGACCATGTTTTTCCGTCGTCATTGGATACTGATGCGAATACGTTCTTTGCTCCCTGTGTTGTATCCACCCATGTAACCGCCAGGTATCCGTTTGGTCCGACCTCTATGTCTGGTCTTGAGTGCCATCCTGCCGGTGTTGATCCGTTGACAATGACGTTTGCTTTTGTTCCGACCCCCCATGTAGCTCCTCCGTTTGTCGATCTTGTGTATTTGACGCATGGTCTGTCCACGCGGGTATCTCCGTTGTCATTTCCATTTGCATCCGTTGAGAAGTCCCACCAAATAATATGGAAAACATTCTCTTCAGAAATGAGCCTTGGGTCATATGTTTTGTACATTGGATAGACCACGGGTTTTGGTAACCTCTGGGGGGCCTCAAAACTTAATGTATTTCCGTTGAGATCGGATACAGATGATCTCGTGTAGAACACCTCATAGTACATGTAATCATGAGAAGACTCGAAAGCCACAATCACATAATCACCATCGCAAGCGATCGTTGGATGTTTCTGATCATAGGTTGGATTCTGTGGATCTGGCATCTCACGTACAATTTGTGGTGGGGACCATGTCAGGCCGTTGTCCGTGGAGTAGGCCATCTTGATCATGCTCGATTCTGACCAGACGACGAAGATGTTTCCCTGATGATCATATGCGACATCTATATCCCTCATTTTGTTGTTCGGGTATCCCGAGTGAGCATCGTCCGTGACCGGAACCGGAGTGGTCCATAGAGCTCCTCCATCGCTTGAGGTTTTCACGTTGATGTAATATTCGATCGATGTTGTTCCGGCAGAATTGTCAAGATATGCCACAACGATCTTTCTTGTAGTTCCCTCATCGAGTACATCGATGTTCGGGTATAGCTGTTTATCATCTAGATCTGGATCCACCAGGAAGTCC
>JAUVCN010000113.1 GCA_030595715.1 Thermoplasmatales archaeon | reverse complement strand
CTAGCTGGCTATGACAAGGGCCTTCCAAGCCTTTAACTCGGGTTCAAATCCCGGCGCCTGCACTTTCTTCTGATCATATTTGTAAATAATTGGAGGAAGATAGTGCTTTGTCATCGACGAGAGGGATTTGAACCCTTGGGTCTTTGGTCTTTTCACACTTCTCATTAACGATATGAAAAGACCAAAGTGCGAATAATTTCCGAACGACCTTAGCGTGAGGAAATTGTTTCTGCATCAAATCCCGGCGCCTGCACCATTCACTTTTCGTCAATTCAAAATGATCACAGTGAACGGTGCGTGACATTGATCACACACGATGAAAAGATATCAATTGGAACCTGGTTCGCTTTTCATCTCACATCTCTAACTTAGGTATCGTCAATTCTTTGACAGTTAGAGATGTCCCGGCGCCTGCACTTTTTTCTGTTTCGATTTTTCAGTAATTGGAAGAAAACAGTAATTTTGGTTATTAAAAGGTTCAAGGGACCTACCATATCATTTATTATTCTAAAAGTGCAGTTCAAGATATGGAGGTAGCATCCTGTCCCGAGAAATGATCGAGGCCCATTGTCCCGGTTGCAGGGAGGAACTCTCTATGAGACTCCCGAAGGGAATGAACCAGGGGACCTTCTCTCTTGATTGTCCGGGATGCAGGAAGGAACTGGAGATCGAGGTGAGGGGTAGGGATAAGAAGAGTTTGCTGATCAACGGGAGGCCATATTCTCCTCCGAAGCTCCAACCGTTGAAAAAGCCGATAAGGAAAGTACCTTCAAGAGTGGTAGTTGCGACCGAACTGGAGATGGAAATGGACCTACCATACCATAAGAGGATGAGGGTGATCTTTTTCATACTGGTGGTCGTTGGGATTCTTGGAATATTCTCATCTTTTTCAACGATAATAGGTTCTTTCTCGATCAATGATGTGGAGGAAAAGAGTCCACACAGTCTCGTCACATTATCGGTTTGGATAATAGATGCTGATACCGGAAGGGCTATTGAAGGTGTGGAGGTAACACTTGTTGGTGGTCCAAGCAATTATACTGGTTTTTCCAACCAGGAAGGATTGGCACTGATCGAAGATATCGTATCAGGTGAGATGGACCTGGTAGTATCAAAGGAAGGATATATGACGGTTAAGAGCGAGATCACGATCAAGAAGGGTTCCCCAAACGTGATAGATATTCCCATGGAAAAGGGCGATACAACAGATGTCCGACCGATCCTGGTTCATCAGTTCGGGACAAAGACCTACTCCGGTTTCATAACAAATGTAGCAGCTACATTGATGTTGCTTGCATCATTCATGGCTTTCACTGCCGCGGTTTTCGTTTATCGAAAGGAATTCTTCCTCCTTGTTCTGTTCTCGGCATTCCTGTCGGTCTTCTCTTTTGGTTTTCTTATAGGGTCCGTGCTCGCCACTCTGGCACTCGTTATGATTATATTATCATATGATGGTTTTTCGCACACCCATACTCTTTTGGATATGCTCGAAAAGGTCAGAAGTCAGGATATAAGAGGAATGCTACGGCCCGACGACAGGAAAATGTCCGGTTTGCCACCCCTCAGGAAAAGATGATGATCAGGTCAGATCCTCACCGCAATACGGGCAGAACCTCGGCTCCTTCTTCGTGGATATCTCATCTCCACAATATGGGCAGAATTTCTTCTTTTTTCCTATTGGCATCTTCACGGGGACGCCTTTTTTTCCGATGACGACTCCAGGGGGCTCCTCGATCTCATTGGATCTTTTCACTTCGGCACTTTTTTCTTCAGTTACATTCGGTTGATGGAACAGATCATCTTTCTCTTCCACCTCGTTCATGTCTCCAAGGGAGCTTGCGAGTTGTGACAGTCCTCCTCCTTCTTTATCATAGAGGATCACCAGGTCGGGCATCCTTTTTTTCATCCGGGCCACGCCATGATGATCACCAATGAGATAATACAGATTGGCGGCATCTTGGAACATACCCTGTTTTTCCAGTTTCGATGCATTCATGCTGTAATCATCCTTCATCTTTGATATCAGGCGGTCAATGTTCTCTTTATCTGAGATCGATCGGTAGACCCTGAGAGCTTCTGCATATAGATTGAGGTCCTCGTACCACTTTGCCTGTTTCGATCTATCACTCTTCAGGGTCTCTTCCCTTTCTCTGAGCATACGATCGTCTTCGCTCTCGATTTCAGGGACCATGTATGATATTCGATTTTATCAGTAATAAAAATATAGCTGTTTTTCTTGACATATAATATTATTCACTCTGTAGAGGGCCTACAGACCAGTACCGGAAACGTTTTTATAGGACCCCTTAATACTGTGACTGCTCAATCTATGGGCCAATGAATGATGAAGGTTCCTGAACGATGGTTCGGGGCCCGAAGGAGGTAATAAGATGCCAGCAAAGTTTGTCAAGTTCGAGATGCCCAAGGATCTCGTGGAATCTGTCTACGAGGCCGTTGAACTAGCAAGGGATACAGGAAAGGTCAGAAAGGGGGCAAATGAGGTCACCAAGGTCGTTGAGAGGGGCAAAGCAAGGCTCGTCGTCCTGGCCGAGGATACCACACCTCCCGAGATCTTGATGCATGTTCCATATCTATGTGCCGAGAAGGGCATACCCTACGCTTATGTTCCAAGCAGGCAAGAACTCGGAAATACCGCATCCTTGAAGGTACCCACCACAGCTGTGGCAATAATTCAGCCTGGTAAGGGGAAGGTTCTCGTAGAGACCATCTCCAAGCGCCTGGCGGAATTGAACAAGAAGGAGTGAGGGGGTTTCCCAGTGCCAGTTGACGGAATTCCAGCTGAGGTTGTGGAATTGATCGGTAAGACCGGGATGGCCGGTGAGGCCACTCAGGTCAAGGTCAGGATCCTCGATGGAAAGGATAAGGGAAGGATCATAGCAAGGAATGCCATGGGCCCGATCAGGGTCGGTGACATCCTGCTTCTGAGAGAATCCGCAAGGGAAGCTAGGAAGCTCAGCGTGAGGTGAGCATTATGGTGGAGGCAAGGACCTGCTCCTTTTGTGGAGAGAAGATAGAACCGGGTACGGGCAGAATGTATGTGAAGAAAGATGGAAAGATATTCTTCTTCTGCTCGACAAAATGCTACAAGAACATGATACAGCTCAAGAGGGTGCCAAGGAGGACCAGATGGTCCAAGCACCATGTGAAGGAGTGATGTCATGGCAAGAGAGAGGACCTTTTTCATGGTCAAACCCGATGGTGTCCAGAGATCCCATATTGGGAATGTTGTCCGGAGAGTAGAGGAAAAAGGCTACAAGATAGTCGCTCTGAGGATGATGGATATCACAAATGAAAAGGCCTCTATACATTACGGTGAACACAAGGACAAACCATTTTTCAAAGACCTTGTGTCCTTTATCACATCTGGTCCGGTCGTGGCAATGGTCGTCGAAGGCGATAATGTCATCCATGGGATCAGAGCGATGATGGGAAAGACCAACCCCGGGGATAGTGCCCCTGGGACAATAAGGGGTGATCTCGCCGTGGATCTTTCAAGAAATGTGGTCCACGGCTCTGATTCTCCCGAAAGTGCCAAAAGGGAGATATCCATCTTCTTCGATGAGCATGAGATAGTAGAATATATCAAGATCAATGAATCATGGGTCTACGGTTAACTGGACCATTCCTGAGGGGTTGAAGATGAAAGATGAGACGCTCTGCATCGGTGCCGTGGTCGTGGCTGTCCTAATGATCGGAGGATTGGCCCTTATGACCTGGTTTGACGAACGCGATTCTGATGACAATGAAGAGGATGAGATCCTCATGATCCAGGAAGGTGATGAAGTATCGGTGGACTACACAGGTAGATTCATGGGTTCCAACGATGAATTGGGTCCGATCTTCGACACATCGATCCCGGAAGATGCACGTAACGATTCAATACCCAAGTCATTGGGATTCATGGAGAAGCCAACTTACGATGACCTTACTTTCACAGTTGGTTCCGGACAGATGATCGCCGGATTCGAAAAGGGAGTCCTTGGGATGTCGGTGGGATCTGTGAAATACATCAGGGTTTCACCGGAGGATGGTTATGGTCTATCACAGCCTGAACTGATAATGAACCTGCAGTCCCAACAGTCATTACCTGTCAATGAAAAATTGGAAATAGACGACTTCAGGGGACTTTTTCCACTGGTGGATGTTCAAACACAGGATAGTTTCATTCACCCATTCTGGGGATGGGAGGTTATAATACAGGATCGTGACCCATCAACCGTTACGATCATTCATCAACCTGTCTATCTCAAAGAATACGGCCACTTTCCATGGAACGTGACCGTAACCGATATTTCGACATCAAGGAATCAGATTCAGCTTTCCCATAACATCGATGAGATCGATAAGACCTTTCCGGTATCCTTCCTGGATATCAGCATCTTTGACCCTGAATGGTCGATGAAAGCCCGTGAAGCGAACGACGGTGCTGAACTTGAAATGGGGTATATTTCCTCGGTAGGTGGTGTGATAACCATTGATTTCAACCGAGAGGTAGTTGGAAAGACCCTTGTTTTCAAGGTTATCGTCAACGATATTAGAAGGGGAGATGAGTGAAAATGAAGAGGATCGGATCTGATATAAAGGCAGCAAGCGATATGATCCCGCTTTTTGTTCTGGTCGGAGCAATAGCAGTTGTGATAATTGGAGTGGTATTTGCAAATTTCTTTTTCTTCACTGCAGGGGACCAAACGGAGGATAATGGCAGATTCCTGGATGATGACGTCGTGGACCGGGGTGAACCATTCGCATTTTTCGAGGTAAGCGGATATGGGACCATCAAGGTAGCGCTCGATCAGAACAAAGCGCCGATCGCTGTGGCAAACTTCATCGAATTGTGCGAGAAGAACTTCTATAACGGATTGACCTTCCACAGGGTGATCCCCCAGTTCATGATCCAGGGAGGAGATCCTTCTGGTGATGGAACTGGTGGCCCTGGTTATACCATCGAAGGCGAGGCCAATAATGGTCTTACGCACGCCAAGGGTGCTCTTGCATGTGCCAAGAGGAGCGGAGAAACAAGGATGTCAGGTTCACAATTTTACATTGTCCAGGCAGATAATGGTGCCACTCATCTTGATGGGGAGCATACTGTTTTCGGAATGACAGTAGAGGGGATCGAGATCGTTGACAGGATCGCAAACGCCCAGACAGGTTCCAATGACAACCCTCTGAATCCCATCATCATGACCAAAGTATATGTTGAATATGAGTGATGATCCCATACTACCACAGGTCGTTCTTGGCCTGTTCTATATTTGCATCATGTTTGAGGTGTTCCTCATCTTTGGAACCTCTATCGACATTGTATTCCTTCTCTTCTATTTCGATGTCGATATCCCTGTCGCTCCCTCTATTTCTAAGGAAATAGAACAGAAAGGATATCGAAAGGATCCCTCCTGACAGGAGGATAAGAAGGAGGACCAACGGTCCGTTATCCTTTTCTTCCACCGGTATTTGTACAACCGGTATCAACAGGATCTTGCCCATGTTGCTGGCTCTTCCAGGATGAACAGTGATCGAGGCCGAGTATGACATATAGCCCTCACACGAGATCGATATCTTGTAATCACCAGGTTCGAATTCTTTCCCATACCCGTCAATGCGAGAATGGAAGGATAGTTCCTCTCCATCGATGAATATTAACGCTTCTGTCAATCTCATTCCGTTCTCATTCACAATGTCCAGTTCTATCGAACCGACCTCTAACGTTCTGAAGCTGAAGAATTGTTTTCCCATCGGGTTTCCTGCCAGGTCACTTCCTTCGATGTACAGACCATATGTTGTGGAATACATCAGATCATCATCGAAGGTCACGTACAATCTATCAATACCCCATGATAGCGAGATGTTCAATGCAAGGAGGACCTCAACTGAGATCGTGCCACGGTCCATTTCCTCGCTGAACAATATCGAGATCCGTGAATCCACGGAATTGTTGTATCCTTCGGGAGTGAAACTGATGATCTCCGGTCTTATGGTGTCCATGATGACCTTGACATCTGCCTTTGCACTGTTCCCTGAACGATCGAAACATTCAACCGTAACAGTGTGGATGCCATCTTCTAAGAATTTCACATTCGCAAACATGATACCAGGATCGTTCACGACAATTGTTGGAACCTCCTCTTCGGTCGTGACCATATAGCGATCCAATCCGCTTTCCAGGTCCCTTGCCAACCACATGATATTGCAGGACCCGGTACCTGTGCGATACCCGGATGTGGGGGTTACCATTTTGATCTCGGGTCTTTTTCTATCCACTAGGAAATCCACATCATCGGTAACCAGATTCCCGGCAACATCCTCCAATTGGACCTTCAGGGTGTGTTCACCGTGTGCCAGATAGCCAGATTGTATAATGCGATCGGATGGCATTTTCTTCCACGGTCCAAGATCGATCTGATAGTAGAGTGATGAAACACCGGAACCATGATCGTTCATCACAAGTTCCACTTTGAACAGGTCCTTGTTCACATATCTGCCAGGAAGTGGAGAAGTAATGGTCAAACTCGGAGGGATGTCATCAACGATGAAAGAATATGTCTTGTGAATGGATCCCTGGACCCGGTCCTTTGCAAAGAACTCCAGTCTGTGATCACCTATACTTGGATCGAAGGTGTATTCATCGGTTCCCCATTCGATATCGATCAGATGGCCATCGATCTTCATGTGGAATTCGGTGATCTCCGATGTGGGGTCATACATGTTCCATTTCAATGTTAATGGTGTTTCGGTCACATAGGACCCATCCAGAGGATGGATCAGATCGAAGATGGGATCATCATTGTCCATGATGAACGATATCGATCGCTCGGCGACGTTACCTGCCTCGTCGATAGCCCTTACAGAGAAATGATAACTGCCATTGGAAAGCCCTTTCATTGTGTAGATGCCGGAGGGACGGGCGGTCATCCATTCGGACCCGTTGGAGCTGATCATGACCTTTTTCAATCTGTCCTGATTATCTGTTACATTCCAGGCAATGTTCATGGAGTGACCCCCGTAAAAACTACCTTGCCTGGGAGAGATGAAATCTATCTCCGGTGCGATCCTGTCAGGTGTCTCGTTCAGGATAGGACCCCGGTAACCTTCTCCTGTCCAGCTATATCCTGGAAGCTTCCCCAAACAAACTACCTTGTAATGATATGCATAACCATTTGCAACATCGGAATCGGCATATTCAGTAATATTCAAGGGTATATCTGCGATATTGATCCAATTGATCCGATCCTCTGATCGATAGATCCTGAATCCTGTATGTTCAAGATCCTCTGTCGAGGTCCAGTTGGTGATATTGACGGTAATTTGTGAGCTTCCCTGAACAAGATGGTATTCAGGGATCCCAATATTAGGGACATGAGAATAAGGGCTTGAGTCGTATACTGAGTTTGAGAAGATCCCTGAAATCCTGTAGTTATGGTCAGCAAATCCATCATCGTTCGTATCGGTCAGGTCATGATCCGACCAGTAGTTCCCCCAATCAACATAACTGAAATCGGTGTGATATGTTGAGGCGGCCTGCTTTGCCCCTCTTGACAATTGGCCGGTTCCATTATTGTTCTCGATGAACAGATTATCCCTTACTTGAACTTCCAGGGTAGAATAGATAGCAAAGTCCTTGTTGAATGCAAATATGTTGTTGGAGATCGAGCCGTACGAATGACGCCAATATTCAGCAGAGGTTCTGAAGCCATATCCATTTCTATAAAAAATGCAATTTGAGATATCCACATTCGAGTAGGCACCGTGCCGCAAGATAGCTTCTTCCATATTCCCGATGAATGAACAGTTATCGACCAGTAAGGAACTCTGAGGATCATATATCCCGGTTGAGCAGTTGATGATCTCGGAATCTTTGACCTCAACCTTCCCGGTTCCTATTGACCGTATTCCATATGCATACATGTTTTCAAATTTTGACCCATTGATGTAGATATCGGAATGCTGGCTAAGGATCCCACATGTTCCATTGGACAGGGTCCCATTTGAAATATGAACTTTGGAATTAATAATTATCAACTGTCCCGTTTCTACCAGATCAAGATCGATGGATACGGCGTTTACAGTTTCAATGAACCTTACAGGGAGACCATTTACCGTGTTATTACTTGGAATATTCACATTTGAATATATATTTTCAGATATTATCGAGCAATTGTGCATGGTATTATTCCAGATTGATAGATCTTCCGAGTACGATAGATCCATGCCAATCCTTGAATTCGAGATATTATTGTCCGAAATAAATGAGGATCCTGAATGATCTATCTGGATCCCTAAATTGCATTCCGAGATATGGGTATTCATGATCTTGGTTTTGACTCCAAAAAAAGTAATGATACCATAATATGTTCCACCAATTTCACAATTCGATATCGATGTTCCTTCTCCGTGGTTGATAACTATGGAGCTCAATTGTGTTACATTATCGATCTCTGTGTTGTTTGATCCATGTATAATGATCTGACCAATGTTTGCTGAATTATTAATTTTCATACCATTTTTCATCTGAACAAGTTCGACCTTCTTTCCATCAACGGAATTATTTGAGAAATTCCCTATTATGAATCCCCTTCCTTTGAAAATGATACAGGATCCAGAAAGGGAGTTGTTTTCCATGATAAAATTATCAAGGTCATCATATACATAATGAACAAGAAGCACTCCCTCATCGTTTGCTGAAATAATATTATCTGAAATATTACCAGATCTTATCTGAAGGCTGATGCCATATCCAACTGCATCGATCATGTTCCCTGTGATATCGAACGGACCATCAAGTTGATCACCTTTTAAAAAAATGCCATGATGTCTTGGCTTGATAATATTTGATCTGATATCTCCGGCCCAATTATTGTAGATGCCATAGGTTCCATTGATCAAATGACAGTTCGTCACATTTACAACTGTAGATTCTATATCGATGGAATTCATGGTTGAATTTGCAACGATGGAATTATTGATCTCGACCCCGACACAATCTATTACCTGAGCTCCATGCTTCTCACTGAGGTCCACGGTGCATGAATTGACAGAAACATTGGTGGAATCTCTGATGAAGAAACCGACCAGATGATCAGACGTCTTCACCAGTTCAATATCGATATTCTCACTTTCATGCGGCCATATGGAGTGGATTTTCTGATCTGTGATGTCACAAGATCTTAAAGAGCAATTCATTGATCTCAGTATCTTGATGCCATACGTGGTCCCGGTGATATCACAGTATTCCACTCTTATATTCTCGCTATCTTCGATCAGTATGCCATAGGTACTTACCTGGTTATTGTCCGTCGTGAGGTTAGTGAAGGAACAGTTCCGTATGAGAATATGTTTTGATATTCCATCCAGGAAGATCCCGTGGATGGTATCTGTCCCATTTAATACGAGGTCCTCGAATATGTAAGGGTCCCCTTTTATTCCAGAGCCGTTGATTCCCATTGTCAGGACGAATTCTTCCAATCTGAAATCTTCAACGATCGAGATCGGGAATACGAGTCCGATCGGCATGTCAGCTCCATCTATTACATCAACATTCGCTGATACTGAACCATCGGCGATCGGACCCAAACCTGTCAGGAAAGAGAATACAATGACAATTGCTACCGCTCTTCTCACACGAATTTCCCCGCTCTACCAAAACAGCTGGCTTCCCCTTTAAAATTGTTTCCTGTGCAAGTACCGTATCGAACCTGTCCTTGAGCAGGTGTGGTAACCTGTATGAAACCTGTTCGATCTTTCAATACATGAAGAAGGATGTATTCCATTTTGGTTGGCAGGTTCATTTTCTTCTTGTCAGGATGGTGAGGATATCCCCATCCATCAGCTTGTGGCTCAGACCAACCGATTGACCCGGATATTTTGAGGAAGGACCCCATACATTACCGAACCTGAACTGATCGACGAAATCCCGATGAAGATGTTCACAGACGGTCTTAACGGTCGATCCACCCATGATAACAAGGGGTTCATCCATGTCAGCAGGTTGTCCCTGTGGTTTCAGGTAGACCCTGATGAATTTCAGGGACTGGAATATCAGTTCCTTCAATTTTTCAAGACCCTGCCCCGATTCCACGGATATCTCCAACCACTTTCCATCCTCGACATGTCTTCCGATGTTATTTCTGGCTCCCGTATATACCTGGTCGAACTTGTTGATCACCACAATAGAAGGGATGTAAACCCTGTTTCCTGCAAGGAAGTCC
>JAUVCN010000167.1 GCA_030595715.1 Thermoplasmatales archaeon | reverse complement strand
GCGGCTCCTTCAATAAACGGTAAATGTCTTATGCCTCTTGCGTCGGAGCAGGCACCGCACATCAGAACTCTGCCGCCTTTCAGCAAGATGATTTTAAGCATTCGCTCGATATTATAATATCCGTCCATTTCCATGGTGGAAATGGAGTGATGATAAATGAGGGGCATTAAACACATGTTATATACGGATGGACATGGGGAGATCGCGATAATCTTCCCCGATCTCAAATCAAATAGAGCAATATCCGGGAAGATAGTCAACAAGAACAATGATATGGTGTATGAATTGAACAATGTCTTCTTGAAACGGGAAAGTGGTGTTTTCAATGATTACTGGCATGTACATATCACAAGAACTATCATGGATTCCATAGAGGCAAAACACAAGTTCGATCTTGAATATGAGATCATAAAATAAAGTGACCCTGCTTTTTCATCAAATTCTCAACCACACAGGTCCCTTGGGTTAATCCTATATCCGATATCACGATAAGGACCTCCAATGCTGCTGAAAGCCGAGGGCATCTGCAGGTCCTTCGGGCCCAAAGAGGTGATCAGGTCCTCCACATTAACGATCGATCTAGGTGACCGTATCGGCCTAGTAGGTCCCAACGGCTGCGGCAAGACCACCCTCATCAGAATGCTCATGGGCGAGCTTCAACCTGATTCCGGAGATATCGTTAGAAAGACGGATAACATCGGATATCTCCCACAATTCCCTGATTTTTCACTCAATATACAGGTCAAGGATGTTATCGGAACACCTTACGGCAGGATCGCCACCATCAAGAGAAGGATCTCCGAGATAGAGGACCTGATGGCAAGATCATCTGAAAACCCCGATATCGACTGGACCGGGATCGGAGAAGATTATTCGAGACTTCAGGAGGAGTTCTCTCTTGAAGGTGGTCATAAATACGGATCCATGTCCGAAGAAGCCCTCTCGGAGGTTGGACTGAACGGAACCTTCCTCGATAGAAGGCTCAAGGACCTCTCAGGAGGGGAGAGGGGGAGATGTCTCCTTGCCAGGGTCATTATACAAGCAAGAGATGTGGATATGCTCTTCCTGGATGAGCCCACGAACCATCTTGATGTGAATACCATCGAGTGGCTGGAGGAATACCTGTACGAACTGAAGGCCTCCGTGGTCCTGATCTCACATGACAGATACCTTCTTGACAGGACATGCACTAAGATACTGGAATTGAAAGATGGCAGGACGAGGTTCTTCAAAGGCAACTATTCCAAGTACATCGTCGCAAAGGATGCGGAATTCAAGATAAGGTCCAAGGAAGCGGAAAGGAACAGGGTCGAGAGGGACCGACAGTCCAGGGTCATTACGGAACAGCAGAGGAAATGGCAGTACAAGGGAACCTTCAAAACAAGACAGAAGCTTCTTGACAAGACGGAGGTCATCGAGGGTCCAAAGGCAGAAAAGGGGATCAATATCCGTGTCATGGGTGGAGATAGGTCAGGAAAGAACGTCATAATGACCGAGAACCTGAACATCTTAAGAGATGGGAAACTGATAATCCGGGATGTCGATCTGGACCTGGAGCAGGGAGATTCCCTGGGTATCTTCGGACCCAACGGATGCGGTAAATCCACTCTTCTCAAAACCCTGATGGGGGAGCTCCCGAGCACGGGAGATATGTGGATCGCACCGGGAGCAAGGGTGGGGTACTTCTCTCAAGGGCATGAAAAGCTGGACCCGGACCTGACAGCAGAGGAACATCTCCTGAAGGCGGTCGGAAAGGATAACAAGGCCATGGCAAGGGGGATACTTGCCAAGTTCCTTCTGACAGGCAAGGATGCAGAGAGGACCATAAAGACACTCTCCGGCGGTGAGAAGGCCAGGGTCTCGCTTGCGGTTCTGATCGCCGAGAAACGGAACCTATTGCTTCTGGACGAACCTACAAATCATCTGGATATCAGGTCCAAGGACGCGATCGAACATGCTCTGAGCTCGTTCAAGGGGACCATCGTCATTGTAACCCATGATAGATATCTGCTGGATAACCTGTGCAGCAAGACCGGATTCATCAAGGACGGAAAGATGACGGTCCTGCATGGAAGCTACAGCCAGGTCAAAGGTGACAGGTCACTTGGATCGGTCGTCGAGGAGGCAGAGTCATACAGGGTCGTATCCGGTTTCACCGACTGGAAGACCAGGACCAGATACAAAGCAGGAGACAGGATGCTGATCGCTGATTCCGAGAGGAATAATTTTGTTGAAGCCCTTGAAATGGGATATCTCAAGCGGATCAGGGGGAACGAGAAGAAAAGGATGGACCGGGACTGATATCAGTCCCAGGACATCATTTCTTCCTCTTCAACTTCCTCGATATCTCCCTTTCTCTTCCTCAATACAAGGAATATCGAAAGCAATACTATCAGAAGTAGAAGGACCGACGAAATTATCACCGCAGGAAGGATCCAATCACTCTCACCCCCGACAGGGTCATCATCTTCGGAGAACGGAGTAACAGTTATCGTTGTTGACCTTGTTGCAGTATTTCCATACTCGTCCTCTATCTCCAGAGTAACCTCGTAATCGCCTGCCATCGTGGGATCGAACTCGATCTCCTCGGTGTCAAAGGTCCGATTTCCATCCGGACCTACAACGGTCCATCTGTAATGGACGATCTCCGAATCATCGGATGAATCACCCGCTGAAAGTGTGATGGCTTCTCCGGTGGTAACTGGGTCCGTTGGAGCATCCAGAATGACATCGGGCTCAACATCATCGGTTATTATCACAGGGATAAGTTTCCAATTGGAATTGAGGTCCGCATCCGTTGCAGAGATGTTCAGTATCCAGCTACCTGGGCCAGGTGGATCGATGGATGCTGATATTCCGAACTCATCTTTTATTACCGTCACAAGGACCTCTTCTCCGCTCTCCACGTTCAACCAGGTTAAAGCCGCCTCTGTCCAGATATTGTTGTCTGTGATACCAAATGAAAGATCGTAGGTCTCGGACATTTTCATATCATGGGTATCTTCCGGGTATGATATGACCGGTGGTGTCCTATCTACCGATTTGAGCCCGGAGATGCTTGCAGAAACAGATCTGCCACCATCAGATACGGTGAATACCAGTGTGGCTTCCATATATCTGTAGGAGTCGTCTGTGACCACAACAACTATGAACAGATCTTCGATCCTGCTCACTGTTATCAGCCATTCAGGGAATATCTCGATGGAGGCATTCCAGGATGTGATCCCAATGTTGTCTCCTGCCAGGAATTCGAAAGATACCTCACTTTCAGTTCCTATGCCGTAGGTCTCGGGTACGATGATCTCAACAACGGGAGAGTCATTATCGATGAGGTCCACAGAGATCCATGAGGTCATTCCCGCATTCCCTGATCTATCCACTGCGTTTATCCGGTATTGGAAGATCCCGACCACATCGGACGGCATCTCGATATCGGCAGAAAAGTTGGAAGGACCGAACCCGGCGTCATCCATCTTCTCCCAGGAAAGGTTCACTCTCAAGATCGTATCATTTCCTGGCATCGTGAACTCGACCCAAATATCTTCGATAACCTCGTTATCCGTGATCACCGCTACAAGGGTGAAAGTTTCCCCTGTTGTCAGATCCATGACCATATCAGCTTCCATATCATCGGCCGGAAGGAATCCGATCGATATTGCCTCGGGTACTGTCTCATCGGAGATCGTGATCGTTCCGGTCTCGGTCTCCAGGACGTTTCCGAAGATATCCTCTATCTCGAAGTGGTAGGTAATGTTCTCTATGGAATCATAAGCGGTGATGTCAAAATAATATGTATCGGATCTGGTATCCTTCGACATAACCACGTATCCAACATATGGGCCCATGAAAAGCCTGACCTCATTCACCTCGATATTGTCTTCCACCATTACCTGATATCTAAGGTCCTCACCACAGATACCGTGTGTATCGCTTTGATCTGCTACGAGTTCCGGGGCGTCATTGTCGACAAGTATCATGGGTAATTGTCCGGATACCATCAGGTTACCGGATGTGTCCGTTATGATGAATTTGACAGTTGCATTCCCAACAACGGATGAAGGTGCGGTTATGGTTGTTTCATAGAAACCACTCGTGGAATTCAGTGAAAGGGTCGTATTCAGGTCCAGGGATCCCGGATACTGGATGTATGCTGACACCGAGGACACACCAATATTATCCCTGGCATCTATCCGGATCAACTGCTCGTCACCTGTTGTGAGGAACGAGGGAATTTGATACTGATACAGTTCAGGGTTCTCATCGTCCACCACCCTTGTGTAGAACACAGAAGATATGTATCGATTAGCAGAAGTGTCCGCCAGATAATACTGGTAGGTAACATTGGATAACAGATCGTTGTCAAAGAGAAGAACCTCCGAATAATTACCTCCACCATCATAGTTCATGGATATGTTTCCGGAGGACTGATCCTCGATGTGGTAAACAAGTCTGACACTGCTCAGTCCCACATTATCATAAGGTTTGACATAGAACCATGTGAAATCCCCCGTGGTCGGAGGAAGATCGACCGATTGTGATAAAATGGATGGCGCA
>JAUVCN010000101.1 GCA_030595715.1 Thermoplasmatales archaeon | reverse complement strand
CACTGACAATGATAGACCAGTATTCGGATCAGATACTACTCCAAGTTATGGAACAACGAGTGACTTATTCACATTTTCAATAACGATCTCAGATAATATCAAGGTTAAGAGTGTTAGCATTCAGTACTGGTTCGAATCTGGACCACATACAAATAAAAGCATATCAGGATTAGGGCCATATAACCTACAGATATCGATCCCGAAAAATTCAACAAGTTCCCTCTACTATATCTACCATGCATCGGACCAATCGGGCAATTGGGCAACCTCATCACAGAAAACTATTATAATTATTGATGATGACAGGCCAGTGTTCGGAACTGATGGAAGTGACACATCTGGTACTACAGGTGAGACCTTCAGTTTCTCGGTTGGAGTTACAGATAATATTGGAGTTAACGGTTTGTATGTTGAACATTGGTTCGGATCAGGGTCTCACACAAACACGACCATGACAGGAATAGGACCTTACACTTATCAGATAAACATACCATCAGACTCAACGAACACGCTGCATTACATATTCCATGCTTCAGACTCGGCAGGTAACTGGGTAGACACAACACAAACAGATGTCACGATCACTGACAATGATAAACCCATATTCGGATCGGATACAACACCTAATTCGGGATACACAGGAGATACATTCACTTTCTCCATATCGGTCTCAGACAACATTGAGATAAACTCAGCATATGTCGAATACTGGTTCGGATCAATGGGAAATATCAATAATGTCAGTATGGAAGGGACAGGAACTTACACCAAGATGATAACCACTCCTGATGATTTTATAGGAACACTTTACTACCAGTTCAAAGCAAAAGATGAAAAGGGGAATTGGGCACATTCATCAGGCCAATATTCAACATTATATGATAATGACAGACCCGCATTCGGACATGACCATACAGATCTGACTGCAACCACCGGGGAAAGCCTCAAGTTCTCGATAGAAGTAACGGATAACATCGAGGTCGCATCGGTCTATGTTGAATACAGGTTTGGTGAAGGTATCAGTTCCAATCAAAGTATGATCCCATCCAGTGGTAACTATACTTTCGAACTTCTGATCCCGTTAAATTTTGTTGGATCTCTTTACTATGTTCACCATGCAGTGGATGGATCAGGGAATTGGATGGATACTGTGGATAATGAGGTAAGAATACTGGACAATGACAGACCGTCCTTTGGGAATGATTCCACCGGGGTTTCCGCATCGACCGGAGATCTGTTCAATTTCTCCATCGATGTTTCGGATAACATTGGCATCAACACTGTTTTTGTCGAATACTGGTTCGGATCCAGTGATCCAACGAATATGTCAATGATCGGAAATGATCCATTCATTTACCAGTTCATAATACCATCAGATTCCATTTCCACCCTCTTCTATCAATTCCATTCTGTAGATCATGCAGGTAATTGGGTAGAAACAGAGGTTGAAAATATCATGGTCCTTGATAATGATCGGCCAATCATTGGAACTGACAATTCTCAAAGAACCGCTACGACCGGGGATCCTTTTATATTCAACGTTTCAGCATCTGATAACATCGGCATCGATCTACTGATCATTGAATATGGATTCGGAAACAATGAAACCTATAGAATGGAATATTTAGGTAAAGGTCCTCATGAAGAGATCATCCATATTCCATCATTTATCACGGGTCAATTGACCTATTCTATCAAGGTTTTGGACCTTGCAGGTAATCAATTCGTTTCCGATCATGTCATCATTGATATTATGGATGATGATGCTCCGACCCTGATCTCTGATAAAACACCTATCTCGGTGGATGCGGGTGAAGAGCTTCTATTCTGTTTCTGGATCCATGATAATGTTCAAGTGAGAGATATGATCCTTCAGTATTCACAGAATTATGGCTATATACGGTCAGAGAGCGTAAGTAAATGGAATGATTGTTACATATTCAGATTCCTTACGCCAACGGATCGTATCGATCCGATCAAATATTCCTTGAAAGTTACCGACACCTCAGGGAATGAATTCATTTCATCCTGGAGATCTGTTTTAATTGAAGATGAGATCGCTCCGACCATAGGAGAGATAGAAGATATCGAGATAGAACTTGGAAACAAATTGAGTATCAGAATCCAGTGTTCAGATAATATCGGGATCCATTCGATCGAATGGAAAAGAACCCCCTTCGAACCATATCAAGACACACTCTCCGGAACTCCAACCGATCCTGGTGTTTTCAATATTACGGTCACTGTCTCCGATGCTGCTGGCAATACCGTATCCATCGAATTCAACATAAGTGTAAAGGATATGGAAGAGGACCATGATGGAGATGGAATTTTAGATGAATTGGAGATCGAATTCGGACTGTCACCCTTTGACCCTGATGACGCTTGGGAAGATTGGGACAGCGATGGCCTCCCCAATATCTATGAGATCCAGAAGAGAACAGACCCATTTGACAGTGATACGGATTCGGATGGCATGACAGATGGTTGGGAGTCGACGTACCGATTGGACCCTCTGGTCCCTTCATCCAATATCGATACCGACAATGATGGAAGGACCGACCTATACGAGTTCATGCATGGAACAAACCCACGAGTCAAGGAAGATGAGGAAAAGGAAAGTGATCCTTTCATCTGGATCAAATTGATCATCGCATCGATCGTCATTTTCCTAGTAATTGCGATCGTCTCATATGCATACAATGTTAAAAGGAAAAAGTGAATAGACCGATCTCAACCCTGATATCTCGTTTACAATGGGGTCCTTTCGACCTCAAGGCCATCCCAGGTGGGATAAACTTCAGATATGTATTTTTCACCATCCAGTTCAGAAGCGATCTCCTGAAGGATCCATGGAGCGATCAGGACCATGTCATCATTAACCTGAATGAGATCCTCTGGTATCTCGAATTCATCGATAAGGATCCTTTCGATCCTTCTTGATGATGAGGATCGAATAACTCCCCTCAACAAGGTTCCATCCTCTGTTCTGATCTCAAAGGGTTTGGCAACCCTCTCGGCAGTTCGTATCAATCTCTTTCTTAATTGAATAGCATCCTTGTATGATGAGGAGCAGACATGAAAAACAGTAGGGGCGTCAGGGTTTTTCACTCTGACCTTCTCCATAGTGGAAAGGGCCAGTTCCATGGATCCTCTTACAGCCATGGAATCACCTACCAACTCATATCCCAGATGAGCAAAATGAGGCATGTTGGTATGAGATGCCTCGAGTTCGTTGATGTTCACGAATTCTATTCCTTCTCTTGCTGCGTAATCTAAAAGTGCAAACAATCCCTCGCTGTACAAGGTCCCACCCCCCCTAGCATTTACCACAGCTGGAACCTCCAATCCCACAGATAGACCTATCCTTCTTGCTTCGAAGATCAGGTCATGATATGGTCTTGCATCCAAGGGATCACCAATGTCTGCATCGACACCAAGGAACCTGAACTGTTTCCACGATGCGATCTGTGGATGGAACCTGATCTCGTCCAGACCTGATCCCTTTACCTTGATCAACGCTTCCGATCGAAATGATCCTGCAGTATAAAGATGAACGTGATGCCTTTTTCCGAATTCCTCTTTCAATCTTCGGATGATCTCGATGGTCCTGTCAAGGGAAAGCATGGGGTCGCCTCCCGTGATCCCGGTCCCCAATGCTTCCATGTTCCTTGCTTCTTCGATCACCTGTTCCACCCAATCCGGTCCGTCTACCTTCCTTTCATTGGCATAGATCACATCCTTTCCTTTTTTCTTTTCAGAAAGGGGACAGTAGAAGCAGTCTTCAGAACATATTCCAGTGATATAGAGGACCATCTTGGTCCCTCTATCACAGTATCTACAGCCTTTGGGAGGAGTCCCGGTGCATGAATCTAGTAGATCTGATGTGAACTTGATCGGCATCAACCCGTAATGTGCACAGGATAATAAGGGTTCATCTACAATTCATCAAAATATCCACTTCCAATGAGCACATTTAAGTCCATTATCTTCCATACACGGAATAGGACGCTGGAGGATAGGTAATGAGCTATAAGGGATCGAGACTCACGGTCGGAGATAGAATATTGCTTCTGCTGATAAAATTCACCAGGTTCAGAGGAGAATTACAGGCACCTATCGATGTCACACAGGATGGGATAGCCACCAATCTTGGGATCATCAGATCGGCTGTTCCAAGAGCGGTGGGGTCCCTGATGAACAAGGATCTGGTCGAGGAGAACCTTGCCCATATCAACGGATTGACCAGAAGAAGAAAGGTCTACATGCTCACTGATGAGGGGATAATGAGATCTAGGGAATTGGATGACAAACTTTCTTCAGAGATTATAGTTGTAATAAAGGGAGATGAAAAGCAGAGCACGAAACTTGGGGATCTTCTCTCTTCAAAAAAGGTCGACCTGAAGAACATATCAGAAGTTATATCTTCAGGAAAGCTTGACCTGAACAGGATAGTTGAGGAAAAAAAGGTGAACAAGAAGGGGAGAACATCCTATGTTCACTCCTTGAACCCTCCGAAGATGTTCCTTGGAAGGGAAAGGGAGATCACGGATATCAGTTCTGCCATCAGATCATCCAAGAGGAAGATTACCATGGTCTACGGGATCGCCGGTGTTGGGAAGACAACACTTGGCTGGAAGATCACCGAAATGTTCTCTTCCGAGATGAACATTTTCTATATCGATCTGAAGGAATGGACCTCGATCTCCTATGTTTTGAAGGAACTGGCCAATTTCCTTTCCAAATCAGGGTGGGATGGGCTGAAAGGCTATCTGGAGACAAACAAGGAACCCGACATCGAAACGGTTTCTGATCTTTTCAAGAACATTCCCGAGGATCTTCCTGCATTATTGATGTTCGACGACCTGCATAGAGCGCCTGAGGAGATCAACATGCTGCTCTTCTCATTGAAGGATAGACTTCCTTATATGAAGAACACCAACTTGATCGTTCTATCGAGGGAGAGAGCCTCATTCTATGATATCAGGGATGTCCGGATCTCGAATTTGATAGGAGAAATGGAGCTTCTTGGATTCGATAGGGAGACCTCTCAGAAATTGTTGATCGAGAGGGGATTCAAGGTGGAAGAGGTGGACACGATCATAGACAGGACCGGAGGTCATCCACTGGCTCTTGTACTTGTCGAGGGGGATGGGTATGATCTCGATGTTAGTGACTTCGATCAGTTCCTGAAAGAGGAAATATTCAACAAACTCGATCCGGACCGTGCAATGGTCCTCGGATTATTATCTCTTTCAAGATTACAGCTTGGTGAAGATGATCTTCGAATGGTCATTGACCTTGATAATGAGATGATGAAGAGATTGATGGACCATCATCTTGTTTTCTCGACACCGGGTGGGTATGTCATCCATGATCTGATCCGTGACCAGGCAGTTAAAACACTTACATCCGATCAAAGGGAAGAATGCCATTTGATCCTCTCCAAATTGTTCGAGGATAAATTATGCAACCTCGGATTCCATCAGGATATCGGCGGCGAGGTCCCCCCATATCCATTCGGGATCGAGGATGAAATGGGGCTTGGCCCAGTTCCTCTGTATGTTACCGAAGAGGTATACCATTTTGTCGAGGCAGGTAAAGCCAGAAATGCACTTCCTGCTCTGATGGAAGCGCTACTGCAGATCCCTTCAAAGGACCTGATCAAGGAGCATAGAGGAGCCTTGATAAAAGGGCTCCCCGATAACCTAACGGACCTGGAAAAGGCTCAAAGGGACATGGTGGAGATGTCCTGGAATGTAATAGAAGGGAATAATGAAACGGCTCTATCCATTCTGAAGGACCTTTCCAAGATAAATGCAAAGAAGGATGAGATGCTCGCATCGATCGTGGAGTGTGCAAGGCTCTGGAGACCTTTCCTTGAAGAAAGGGTCAATGGACCCGAGGATTCGTTGAAGGCGCTTGATTCGATGGATATGGATAAGGTCCCGGAAAGATCAAGATACTATTTCACGGTTACACGAGCTTCACTGAAATACAAGATGGGAGACCACAAGGGAGCCTCGAAGGCATACCGGGTATTCCTTGATTCCATTGTGAACAATGATGGTCTTCCCGCTCAATTGAGGGAATCAATAACGGAAACACTCGAAAGAGCGGAGTCAGGTTCGATCCAGGTAGCTACGGAATACTTCCAGAAGATCATGGACCTGACGCGGACCAATAGGGATATTCTCCGAGAAGAGCTTCCATTTGTTGATGTCGATCATCATCTGCTATCTGCTATCTATTCATTGTATCATGGGAGAACATGATCCATACCATGGATATATTTATTAATTTGATCGAGTTCGACCATCATTGGTTCATGAGGTGGATCAATATCTATCGCCATTCGCCAACCATACAATATATGGGCCCGTGGGTTAGCTTGGTATACTTGTGCATTCGGGGTGCATAGACTCCGGTTCAAATCCGGGCGGGCCCATTCTCGTTTTAATTTTAATATATTTTTAGAGAATGGGCTCGCCCGGGCCGGGGAAATCACCAATTCATTGTTTGTCATCTGATTTTCCCAGGTCTGGCTCCATTTGATGAAAGCTTCTACTGGAGCCATTTCTTCGAAGCTCATTTAAACAATATCAAAGAAGGAACGGGCGGGCCCACTTAATTATTATGATCCATCTTTCAGGTAGGACCTAAAGATTGATCACAATTTCATAACATCGATCAATAATGTAAATAATGGACATAATTGCATCTATTCCAGTTGGGAGTCCTTGGGACCTCCCATGTTGGATAAATATACCGTTCCTCTAGATAGCATTGTTACGTGTGCCATGGGTGGTTTAAATGACAATGGAACCTCGTGTGATCAGGACACTCAAGAAGTCATTCGATGATGATCACTTCATCAATGAAGCGGATCAAAGAAAGCAGATATCCGATAACATCCTGGAGATAATTTACAGCAAGGTTATGGCCAGGCATATTCCGGAAAGGACCATTGGAAAAGGGGTCAGAGCACTGATCGATGATGATCCTGATCCATGATCCTCGCAAATGAACTTTCTAATGAGTTATAACCCAATAATAATTCATTGTTTCTTTCCCACTGCAGAAGCGTTCGACCGAACGGATATGCACCCGACGCAGGTCAGATACAAAACCAAAAAGGAGCCTATCCGATCACCTAGAAAATGTGATATGGCAGAAAACAGATTCCCACATAATGACCGAGGAAGAAGTGGAGAGTCTGGAACAGCAGATCGGCATGCTCAACGTGAGAATAGATGAACTGGAAAGAGAGATCCGGCTATTGTCAGATCCCGGACTATCCCCCAACGGAAAGGTTGTCGAGATCGAAGGTGGTTTCTTCGAGACGATGAAGGCCCTAAGGGCCCTATATCTTGACCAGGAAGAAGATGTGAAGGAGATCCTCAAGATATCACATGATATTGAAAAGGGAAATATCAAGGTGGATATGACCGAACTCTTCTTCAGGTTCTTCATAAGACAGGAGATCCAGAACGCAAGAGTGAAATTACTCCTTCTGTCTCAAAGATTTGAGGTTACACCGGACCTGTTCGATCAACTTGATGATCTCGCGGTACTGATCGATGACCCCAGATACTCTGTCCATCAGGTTGTGATCGGATGGAAGAGATTCGAAAGAATGGCGGCTCAGGAGATCAAGAGGCTCAGAACATCATGACCGGGGAGTGGGGATCCAGAGGATCTCCTCTCTGTCACTATCAAGTTTCTTTTTCAGCCAGGTCTGGAACAGACCACCCGCAACTGTGAAAATTGTTATAATTGCAAGTTGAACGCCAGTTTGCAGTACAGGATCTGCTCCGTCGACAACTATGAAAACACTGATAGCAACCAGTATTCCACCTATCATGGATGAGAAAAATGGAAGGAACTTCTGAACAGGATAGAGTATCACCGCAAATATGACAAAACCTGCTACCCAGATCAACCAGTGTTCCCCAACGAACACATATAGAACGTCTATTGATACCAGGGATATGATCACAGCGACTACCATTATCATTGTTCCAGGTCCCATGATACCCCCGATGAGAACAAGGGTACCTGCGACAATGACCTCGACCATGAGGGGGATCTCGTAAAGGGCCAGGAAACCACGTAGGACCATATATGCAAGTATTCCACCGGAGATCGCACCAATGGGAAATGAAAGGACCTCGAGTATCTCCTTACCATAAAGTATCAGACATATGCCAATGAGTATCAATGGTAATGCGAACAATGGATTACCGACCGCCAGATCTAAGAGCATATTTCCCCTGCCGATGATTTCAAGGTCACTATTTGTATTTATCCTTTGTTCCGATAATTCCAGATGATACCTAATACTGGAAATCTCAAACATCCGTGAATATCGAGTTGATCACTCTCTCATTTTCGTAACGTCTCGGAGCGTTCTCTCTTGTCAATATCATTACCATCAACTCTTTCCTGATCCGCATACCTTTCCCGCCATGTCTGACAGGACCATGTAAAAATATGTTCTTCATCATCGAGAAAGGAACCTTGTCCCCGTCAAGGGACATGGACAATGTTTGAAGGAGGACCTGATCGGAATCATTTCTATACCCATCCCATCCCAGGCGGTGTTTGAGATATGTCCAACCACTTCCAGACAGGACCTTCTTCATTCGATCAATGGTCCTTTTCAATTCTGAAAGCGATCCAGATGCAAATGAAACTTTTGCCATCTCTATTATGATCACCAATGATAGATCGATATCACCGACCTTCACGTATCCGATCGCAGCTTCAGTGAAGAACGGTGTGGAATTCTTTTGTTCCTCCACGAACACGTACAACCGGGCAACCCGGAAATTAGCCTGTGACAGGATCCGCCCCAGATCGAACCTCTTTGCTAGCTTGATACATTCCAGGTACTGTCTAAGAGACATTGAGAGTTCCATATTCATCGAGTATGCTTGGCCTGAATTGAGTAGACTGATAGCTTCCCCCCTCATATCCCCGACCTCATGGAACATTTTCCTCGAATCGTCGAAATATCTCAACGCGATCGTCGGTTCGCCGAGGTCCATGTAGGCCGACCCAATATTGCTCAAGAGTCTTCCTTCTTGGTCCTTTGCACCGGAGTTCCTGGCGATGACCATACCTTTTCTCAATTTATCGATCACATCATTGTACAACCCTTCCCGGAGTGCCCTTTCTGCAAGTCTGTTAAGGACCATTGTTGTCAATTCAAGGGAATATCTATCCTTCGAGGACCTCGTAAGTGACTCCGCTTTCGAAGCAGCAAATTTGAGATGTTCCATTGCGGACCCTTCATCTCCCAGTGCCAATGATGAATCATAGCAGAGGACCTCGAACCTTACCCGGTCGGATCCATCAAGCTCTTCTCTATCAACCTTCAAGACCAGATCGGCAATTGTGATGTACCCTCTTCCCACCAGGTATTCACCGTGGTCCAGGAGGCCATTTATCACGGTTACATCGTCATTGATACTGTCAGATAGCAGGAGGAATTGGACCATGTCCATGTCGCTCGACCTGGATCTATGATGGTCCCTTGCGATGCTGTTCAGGGATCTTGCTCTCTTCTCGGTCAAAGAACCCTCCACCCCCTCCTTTATCGAATCATGGAGGTCCACTTTTCCATCTGGATATATCCTTACAAGCAGTTTTGAGATCAATTTACGGGTCACTTCCTTCTTCGATCCTGTCAAGGATGCAAGGGTCGAGATATCAATTGGGATGTCCATGACAGAAAGCTGTTCGATCACCATTCTTTCCGTTTCGGATATTTCTGAAAGGACCTTGTCCTCGATGAAGTTCCGTATAGATGCACTGATCTCTGCCGGGTCTGCATCAATGCTCAAAGCACAGAGATTGATCGCCAATGGATGGCCCGAGGTCTTATCGAATATTGTCTCCAGACCATCTTCGGCCACACCCCTACCTCTCATCAGATCGTATGATGCCTTTCGATCCAGACCGGATAATTCCATTTCAAGTATCGAGTCACTTGTTTTCGCTTCCGTAGTTGTATAGACGGATGGTCTGGTCCTTGAGAGAAATATGATCGTCCATCCCTCCTTTCTTGAAAGATGGACCAATCCGGAGAGGGCATCCATCATCGCGCCACCGCATCTATGGACATCATCAAGGACCAAAACAGAATCAAGTTCCGCCATTTTCTTCGAGATCCTTCTCATCCTTGGGAAGAGATCCCTCATCGATGTGTATGAAGATCGATCCGGTCCGGAAAGAAAGAGCTCTATCTCATCTACAAGGATATCGGGTGACATCCAAGGGTCCAGGTCGATCCATGCTGCTCTCTTCCCGGACAGGGATATCGCTCTGGAACCAAGAGTTGTCTTTCCTTGACCGGCTATACCTATGATAGATATGAATGGTTTTCGATCATGGATAGAACTCAGTAATATCTCCATCTCTGCGATCCTGCCATGGAATTCCTTGACAACCGGTGTGTTCGGATGGTGGAGCTTCCCGTTGACCCTGCATAGTGAGTTCAGATCTATTCGATCATCATTCATGGAAAGGGAGATCAATTCGAACCTGCTCACATCCCTGTGAAGTAATGAAGATATCTCCTTCCTGGACCTATCGAATGACCATTCGACAATTCTCCCATCCTGGTCCTTGATGATCAGGACCTGATGATCGATCCGGCGGCTGATGACCGCTGCTTCTTTTTTACCATCCACTGTCAGAAAGTAAGCTCTTCTTCTTCTTTGAATACCTTTGATATGCTTGGTCATTGATGCAACCAGCCCCCTGGAAGAAAGGTCCGAAAGGGCCCTCGAAATATTGTTCCTCCTGATCATGAGCTCCCTGGACATTCCACCCTGTGTAAGGACCTCATCGACTGTCATGAGCTCCTCAGTTCCACTGAACGGTTCCAGTAGGAGCAGGAGTCTGCTCTCGATGGTGATCCTCTTGAGATGATCCGGTCCTTTTGCCATCCTCTTCGGTCATCATAAGAGATGTCTGGATACAAAAATGTTTGATGTATTTTGATACTATTTCGATCATTTTGATAACATTTCCATCAATTCTTCCGGCATCATTTATCTTATCAACCGTGAAATGACCATCGAGGCCATGAAATGAGATCGATGAACATTCAACAAATCCACAATTCCGTTCTGATCGCTCTTAACGCAATTGATCATGATCGAAAGAAGAAGGCCCGTGTAACCCAGAATATGGAACCAGTTAATTCCCTTTCGTGGTGGATCGTATGAAATGGAGTGAATACGCCCAATATAGAACGATAGCTATTGCGACCATATTGATACTCACGGGTCTCATACCAATGATCGCTCTGGCTAATGCAATGACATTCAGCGGGAACAACACCATCATAGATGGTGATAGCAGAGAACAGGACAGGGTGGATATTGCCGCATGGGGGGTAGGTGACACTGCAGAGGTTTACACAGTCTATGAGGACTACTCCGCAGGACCAAACAACCCACACATATTCTTCAAGAGATCGATCAATGCAGGAAACACATTCATGGCACCATTGGACTTCCTGGTGGATCCAGATCTAGATGATAAACAGCTATACCCGAACATCGATGTACTCGATGAGGGAACTACAAGAAAGATCGTTGTGGCATATCTTGACAATTCTGCCGGAACAACATCGATCGAATATTACATCAA
>JAUVCN010000191.1 GCA_030595715.1 Thermoplasmatales archaeon | reverse complement strand
GGTTTGGGAGCAGGATTACCCCAGTCGAACAATATTCTTTTCACGTCGCCAGGAGGGACCTCCCTGTTCAGGTTCAACCATACGAGCAAACGGTTGACCTTCTTCACAAGTTACGGGGGGTCGAGCAATGATTACATCGATGACCTCAGAGTTGACGGTGATGAGGTCTATTTCGTTGGAGAGACATTCTCTAACGATCTGATGACCAATGTTGGCGCATATGATAACACATCAAATGGAAGATGGGATGGATTTGTGGCAGGTATCAATATGTCCACTCCTTCATTGATATTCTCCACATATATCGGAGGAGCTTCTGATGATGAGATCTGGGGTGTAGAGTTGGTTGAGGATGACCTTGTTGTTGTGGGACATACACGATCAACTGATTTTCCCTTACTCGGATCGACCCTGAAGAACTCCAGCGACGGGCAGGACGGGGTCATTTGCAGATTCTCAAGATCAGGGGATCTGTTATACTCCTCGGTCCTAGGTGGATCGGGTTCAGACATCATTCAGAATATTGGTCTCGTAGAACCCCATATTGTGATATCAGGTGTGACGACCTCATCTGACCTTTATACAACTCCTGGATGTCACGATGATACATCAACCGACATTGATATTTTCGTAATGAAACTGATCCCACCGGACTTTCCCAAGGTCCCGTCCTTCAACGGAACCCGGATGGGGGACGGTTATGTCATTTTAAATTTCACACAGCCTGATGATCTGGGTGGATTCGACCTTGTCTCATTCAATCTATACAGGGCAGATATCGGTTTGGAGGATTACACCGAGGTGTATAGGGGACTTGAACCTTTCTTTAATGACACTTTCATCAACTCAACCCTTGCATATCAATATAGATTATCAGTGAACACCAGCATGGGAAGTTCACCTCTGACAGGACCGATGGTGGTACTGGATGATGAAAGACCAACCATTCGATCTGTCTTGATCCCGATGAACCTGACCACTGGTGACACCTCTAATTTCACTGTTCTATCCAGGGACAATATCAGGGTAACACTTACAAAAATGGAGTACTGGTATGATTCGGGTCCTTTGAGAGTATTGGAAATGGGAAGGGACGGAGACATATTCTTCACGAATGTGATAGTGAATCATACCACCGGGTCATTTCATTTCAGACTACAGGCCTTCGATCCAAGGGGTAATGTGTATACGACCGAAACCGTGGACCTGGAGGTGCTCGACAATGATGATCCGTTCTTCCTTCCGTATATTTCAAATGGAACCCCCACAACGGGTGATGATCTGAGTTTCGAGGTACATGCTCAAGATAATATCGGGATCGAGAGGATCGAGACCGAGTTCTGGTTCGATGACGATCCGAACAAGTTGACCTTGTCTCTTTCCGAAGGAACAGGAGGATGGGTGGGGACCATTCCGGTTGGTGTTTCATCCAGTTCGGTCTATATGGAGTTCACTGCATTCGATGCAGCGGGCAATTCCAACATTTCCAACGTAACCGTATTAGACATTTTCGATAATGATTTCCCGGATCTCCTGGACGAGATCGCACCCGAATATGCGACCACTGGAGATCCGTTCAACTGCAGTATCCGGGTTAGTGATAATATTGGGATATCGGAGGTATACTTCCTGTATCGGTACGCCTCGTCCGGATCATGGTCTGAAATTGAGATGGAAATATCGGATGGAAGATGTGAAAGCTCGATATTGATTAATGATAGTGCTGATATCTTCAGCTATTCTTATCAGATCTGGGATTTGGCTGGAAATTACAGGTTGATGATGTTCAAGGAGGTTGATGTGATCGACAATGATCCTCCCATAGTTATCTACGATATGGAGAACAAACAGTGTATCAACGGTGATCCTTTTTCAATAACTTTCAATGTGACGGATAACATCGATATTGCATCGGTAAAAGTGATCTATACCATCGGTGATGATGATCCGATCACCGTGAAACCCGATCATTCTCCAGACTTGGGATACCAATGGGCCCTGGATATCCCTATTGATGCTATCGGTAACTTATCATACATATTGTATGCAAGGGATGTTTCCATGTTGGAGGTGGAACTGGGTCCATTTGTCATCAGTATCATGGACAAGACGGATCCAGTGATCGACAAGGAGCTAGAGGACCGTGTGATGTATGCAGGTGAGAACCTGACCTTTACCGTCACTCCATCAGATAATATCGGGATTTTCCTGATACGCTGGTTCGATGGTCTCAGATCATCCTATGGCGAGTCATATTTCTTTGAACCGAGCGATCCCGGAGAAAAAACGATATCCATATTCATATCCGATGAAGCAGGAAATGAGATAGAGACATCATTCAAGGTCATGGTTCTTACCAGGGATCATGACAGAGATGAGGATGGGATTCCCGACCTTTATGAGATGGAACATGGAATGGATCCTGATAATCCATCCGATGCGATCCTGGATCCAGATGGGGACGGGATATCCACCTTGGATGAATACCTCAACGGAACCGATCCATTTGTAAAGGAGGTATCTACAGATCCTAATCCGAATGATGATGAAGTGGATGACGGCAGCTCTATTCTGTTCATCATAATCGGGATCGTTGCATTGGTCCTTCTGTTGTTGATCGGTGGCGGGATCGGATTGTTCCTGTTCATCAAGAAAAAGGGAAAAGATGACGCTGGAAATGATCAAGTCGATGAAAAGAAAGCAAGTCCAGGTCCGACCACACCAGAGGTGCGTACATTGGGATCGAACATGCCCATGAATCCACATTTCAATATGGCCAGACCGCCCCTGCTTCCCAATCGGCCACAGATGGCTTTTGGGAATGCTGGACCTCAGGCCCCTCCTGCAAGACCTCCTCAGCCAAATATGGGGAGAGCCCCTTTACAGGGACCTCAGAGGCCAGTGGTTCCCGGACAGACATCACAACAACATCCCCTGGTTCAACAACAGCCGACCACACAAGCAGCACCTCCAAAGGTTACGCTTCCTGGCAATACACAAGCATCCCCCGAACAACCGGTGACACAACCGAACATTCATGAATAAGTCCATTTGATCCGGGATCCAGTAATATTCATCTTGCTCTCATTGGATCTTAGGAGACGTAATTTCCGACTTGATGTTGAAAACGGAAAGGATTTCGGATAG
>JAUVCN010000012.1 GCA_030595715.1 Thermoplasmatales archaeon | reverse complement strand
GAACACCGGGTCCTTCTCATCCATGCCGATATCAATATTGATACTTGATCCATCTTCTCGAACCACCTTGCCCTTAAGGGCAAGAGGTATGTTCACCCAGTGATATTTCTTGATCCCACCATAATAGTGGGTCCTGAAAAGACCCAGACCCGTATCCTCATCACCAGTTATCGGTCTGGGTTTCAGATCCAGTCTGGGTGAATCAAGATGAGAGACGATGATGTTCGCTCCTTCTGTAATGTCCTTTTTTCCGGCTACTCCGACCAGTATTCCTTTTCCTCTATTATCGATGAAGAATCCCTCCCCCGGAGATATCTTCCTCGATCGGTCCAGGTCCTTGAAACCAGATGCCTTCAATTTTTCCTTCCAGTAGAGTACAGCCTCTCTTTCGGTTGAAGCTTTCCAGAGATGATGCATGTAATCCTTCGATATCCTCTCAATGGCATCGCTGTCCTTCACTTCGATAGCGGTCCATCTTCTTTTCCATGAATGAGGGTCATTCTTTTTCTTTCGGACCTTCTTCCTGGCGACCTTCTCCGGTTCTTCATCAGCCATGCTCACTGTAATGGTGGCATCCATAATTAGATTTCACATCCATTTGAAATGCACGGATAGCCCGTGTTTTTGATCCGATGAAGATTATCATGTGACAATACTGGAATCAAAAGCAATAAATATGGACCCGTCGAATTTAACGAATATCCAGTTCAGAGAAAGGAGGGCACTCCGTGGGACGTAGAGTAACGAAGATCTATAAACCCGGTGATCAGATACATATTGCTGTCACTCAGAATTTCGAGGATATCGCAACGGAGTTCTTTCAGTTCTGCAAAGAGAACCATTACAATCCGTCAGAGGTTATCAGATCGAACATGGAGCAGTGGCTTCAGAAGCAGAAAAGGATCAAGGAGATGATGGAGGGATCTCTTGAACGGGACGCCCAGGAGGCCATAGAACGGGAAAAACGGATCCTGGAGAGATTGAGGGAAGAAGGTTTGTCCTGATCATTGGTATTTTCATCCAACTTATCATAAACCTTTTTCTAGTTTGTATAGCTATCACACTTCCTATCGGGTTGGGGCTTATACATGGCTGCGGATATGTTCGATATTGGGATCGATGACATTGATGTAACCCTAGGGGGTGGTCTACCTTCGGGTTCTGTCACTTCTCTTGTTGGGGGTCCAGGTTCAGGAAAGATCAATCTTTCCCTGAGATTCATCTCAAGAGGATTTGAAAAGAACGAACCGGGTCTTTTCGTATCCTTTACCACGGTTCCTCTGGTGAGCTCACTTAGAGGTTTGATAGGCAATCGCTCTTTCAAAGCATTGTTCGAGACCGATGATCCCATTTTCTTGAAAACGAGGGATCTGCAAGGGGTTGACCGTCTTCTCGGACTGATCGAAGATGGTGCTGTCAGGAGACTTGTATTGGATCGCCCAGAGGTTCTGGGTATGAGGGAATTGGAACACTGGTTCAGTGGTCTCGAGAATGTCCTTTCCAAGGCCAGGGATATGGGTATGGCCACCCTGGTGATCGGTGGGTCCCGATATTTCGATTCGGGAGACCATACTTCAGAAGGGATCCTGGAAATGTCCAGAGGTCCAGATGGGAGAAGAACCATAAAAACGATAAAATGGCCTTTTAGCAAGGGTGGTGCGGTGTTGGAATCGGGGGTGGGGGAGTGGGTCGGTTAGATGAGGATCTAAATTGTCTTTTGAGCATCAAGGGTTTTGGAGAAGGAAGGATCGCTACACTTAGGGATACCGTAGGGGGTAAGGATACTCTTATCAGGATGCTAACAGAGGGAGATGTCACTTCACTTTCCTCCGTCGAACGGATCTCGGAGAGGATGGCCGTAGAGCTCGTTCTGGCTTTCAGGGGAGAGGATCCAGGGTCGATCCTTAGGACAGAGGGGTCAAGGTCCGTGTACCAGTCAATATCCGAACTGATAAGGTCCTATATGCAGACACCCAGTGGGAAAAATCGGACATCTCTTCTACTGCCATGCGGAGACCTCCGATCTCGTGAGATCATGGCCAGGGACCATTTTGAGATGGGATCCATGGTGGAGGACGTGGATCGGGAAGAGGTCCGAAGATGCCTGTTATCCGTTGGAAAGGGTCAAAGGTCCAGGAGAACCAATGCCAGATTGAACTATATCCTGATAGTGGAAGATGATGAAGCCTATCAACGAGTAAGGGAGATGGGATTGGACCGGAGATGTCTGGTCCTTTCTCCGGATGAGATGGACCCTGCTGCGGAGGGTGAGCTTGTCCTTGTCCATAATTTGAGGGAGATGGACGAATCCCAGATCCCCATAGCAGCTTCTGTCCACATGGATTCAGCACCAGAGAGGATAGTCCCCGAGACGGTCCTCGATCGTTATGGGGGAAGAATGGAACAGTTGAGGTCCCTTTCAAGGCTCCAGGAGATATTTTCCATGGAGGGGGCTTCACCGATGGCCCTTGGGAAATTGGAACAGATGAACAGCCTCACCAAGGAGATCAAAGGGCCCGATGAGATCAGGGAGACCGTAGAGGATATCAGGTCAAAGCTCGAATCCGCGATGAAGGAAAGGATAGAGGACCTGACACTTTCAGGCTCTGATACCCTTTCATTACTATCTTCTGATGAACCTCCAGCTTTACGGGAGATATATCGAGAGCACTCGAAAAAAGCCGCAGAAATGGTGTTCAATGAATTGGGCCAGAGAAGGGACCTATTCTCAATGGGCTATCCTCTGAAAGTAGATGAGAGCTCGTTGGAACGGATGATCTCCGACATCGAGGAGGAAGCTGCGGGTGAGAGATTCCGAAGGAAACAGGATATGGCCATTGAACTGGCCGATCTGTGGGAACAGGTAAAAGAGGAGATCAAATGGGCACTTGACCTCGATTTCAGATTTGGGATGGGGTGTTTCATAAAAGACCATGAGCTTCAGCCATTCAAAGCAGTCAACGGGTGGCTGGGTATCTACCATGCATGTCATTTGATGATCAGATCGACCAATCAAAGGCAGTTGATCGATTATCATCTGGGTTCGGTTCCCGGGTTTGCAAGTATCATGTTCCCGTTCAGAGAGAATTCCAGGTCAAGGACATCCCTGTTGACAGGAGCGAATTCCGGTGGAAAGACCACCTTGCTTGAAACATTGGCCCAGATCATGATCATGGCCCGGATGGGTCTGCCTGTCCCTGCGGACAAGGCCTTTCTGCCGGATATCACCGATATCTTCTTCTACAAACCCAGGAGAAGATTGGATGCAGGTGGTCTTGAGGGATTCCTGAAGGAGCTTCTGCCTCTTGTGCTGGATGTCGATCAGGGTTCCTTAGTCCTTGCAGATGAACTTGAGGCCATGACCGAACTGGAAGCCGCTTCCAGGGTCATTGGCGTGTTCGTTGATGAATTGCAGAAAAGGGATGCCTATTCCGTTGTCGTAACCCATATGGCAGATGAGATCTTGCGATTTGTGGACTGCAGGGTGGATGGTATAGAAGCAAGAGGTCTGGATGAGGGTCATGAACTGATAGTTGACAGATCCCCCATGATCGGAAAACATGCCAGGTCAACCCCCGAGCTGATCCTCAGGAAATTGGAGGCAAGATCAAAGGGGAAGGAGAAGGAGATCTACTCCACGGTTCTGTCCAAATTCGACCAGTAGTTCAATAGCGCAATCTATTTCTGGACGTATCTATGTTCATCGGATGGGATCCAAATGGCATCAGAAAATATTATTCGTGTTGATTCGTGGGCGGAACTGATCGAGGAACTCTATGTGGATTCCTGGGATGAGAGCATCCAGAGACACAGGTCAAATTTCGCTTTCAGGGGGCTAAGCTCATCCGAACATATTCCAGATACTTCCCTGAGACGACTTGGAGGGGATTACTGGGATATCGAGTTCCATCTGATAAGGAATTTTAAGAAATATGCCAGGATGGATAAGACCGACAAGTTCTCGATCTGGAACTGGCTTGTGATCGCCCAGCATCATGGACTGCCTACACGTTTGCTGGATTGGACCTTTTCTCCATTTGTGTCACTTCACTTTGCAACATGTGATCTTGATGAATATGATAAGGATGGGGCGATCCTCATGGTGGATTATATTAAATTCCATGATAAACTTCCAAAGGTTCTGAAAGAAAAGCTGGAGGAGGAGGGTGCCAATGGATTCACCGTGGAGATGTTGAACGATGTGGCAGGGACCTTGAAGGAATTCGGGGAGATCTCCGATGAGGATTTCGTGGTATTCTTTGATCCTCCCTCCATGGATTACAGGTTGGTGAACCAGTATTCCCTCCATTCGGTGATGTCAAATTCAAGGAGAAGATTGACCGACCTTCTTGATCGGAACAAGGACCTGTGGAGGATGATAGTGATCCCGAAGGAGATCAAATGGGAGGTCCGGGATAAATTGGACCAGGCAAATATCAACGAGAGGGTACTTTTCCCCGGCCTTGATGGGCTTTCATGTTGGTTGACAAGGCATTACAAACCCAGAAAATAATGATATTTCTGCGATTGGTCATACCAATCTTTTTATAAATCACGAAAAGACCTGCTCCCTGAGAGAAGTATTCCGAGGGATACCATGAGAGCTTCCGCATTTTTCCTGATATGCCTGATCCTGATCCAGTTATCCATGGGATCTATTGCTTCATCAATCGCTGACGGAGAATCTGGAACAGTAACATTCTCATCATCCATCAGTTCCACGATCATCGTAGCAAAGGATGGAACTGGTGATCATACAACCATACAGGATGCGGTTGATACAGCATCCGATGGAGATGTGATCAGGGTCTACGACGGGATCTACTATGAGGCTGTCAATATTTATCGCGGTATTACCCTGATAGGAAATGGAACATTGAAGACGATCCTGGATGGAAACAATACTCTGGACCATCAGGACCTGTTCCACATAACTGCCAACGGTGTGAATGTAACTGGATTTCAGTTCAGGGAAGGGTCACCCCATCATGAATTTGCAGGAGTGGGTTTTTATTCCACCGGATGCCACGTTCATGGAAATCTATTCCAGAATAACAATAACAATGCAGTTTATTTTAATAGTGGACCGGAAAATGTTCTGGCAAATAACACATTCTTAATGAATGGATATGGCGTGAGATCAGAAAGAGGAGCCAATGGGAACATCATCAGGGACAATACCTTCAATACCAGTGCTATTGGAGGCATCATCTACATGAATGCAATGGGAGTTGAGGTTACCCGGAATGAATTCAACAACAATCGCTATCATCTGTCATTGTTCAATTCTCAGGGATATGATATCGGTTGGAATGAATTCTCAAATGCCGATCCGGGTAGATCAGGTTTGATGATCAGTTCATCAACAGATAATGTGGTCCATAACAACTCTTTCATGGGAACTGATATTGGATTGGGCCTGTCAAATGGAGCTGACAGGAACCTCATAGCGGACAACCTGTTCATCGAGAATAATGAAGGTATCAGATCATACCAGACATCGACCAATGTTCACGTTCATAGAAATTCCTTCATCAATAACACGGAGTGGGGAATGAACTGTTCCTCCACATCTGTTGCTATCAATGCGACTCACAATTACTGGGGAAATCACACAGGGCCATATGAACCATCAATGAATCCCACTGGAACGGGGGACAACGTTTCCATTAATGTAACGTTCAGTCCCTGGTTATTGGGAGAATACGTGAATCATCCCCCGATTTTGAATATTACAGGAACTACCTTCACCGATGAGGATTCTTTTTTTCTGATCTCGATAGATGCTCGCGATCCGGACCTTGATCCTATCGAATTCATGATGAGAACCAATGCTTCCTGGTTGAATTTGAATTCAACATCGGGGAATCTTACAGGGTTACCGAACAACCTGGATGTTGGTCTTTTCTTTGTTCATATCAACATCTCAGATGGGATGGGTGGATTCGATGATGAGAACATCTCATTGAGGGTCAATAACACCCCTCCCAAGATAATTACGCAGAACCTCTCATCTGCGATCGAGGATTGGTATTATGAATTCATGATGGCCCATGATAATGAGGAGGGTTCTATCTGGGAATTTTCATCCAATGCAACATGGTTGGAATTCGATAATATTGACATGGTTCTTTCAGGGTTCCCCGAAAATGATGATGTTGGATCCTGCTGGGTATGTCTCAATTTATCTGATGGAAATGGTGGATACGATGAGGTGAACCTGTCACTTGCCATATTGGGAGTGGATGATCCTCCGAGATACGTAAGCCCATTAATGAATTTTCAATTCCAGGAAGACAATGAATATTTATTGGATCTCTCAAATTGGGTTGTTGATATTGATAATGAACTGATCAATTATTCATACAAAGGGAGAGGGAACCTTACTGTCAACTTCGATCCACTGGAGCATAGAGCGTTGATCATTCCTAACTCCAACTGGAGCGGATATGAGATGGGAAATTTCACCGCTCATTTCGATGAAGGCACAATATTTCAAACAATAATGATCGATGTTCTTCCAGTGAATGATGCGCCATCCGGTCTATCAATAGAAATGCCTTCAGAACCTGTGTTCACGGGTGATATGTTCTATCTCAATGGCTCTGCAGATGATCCGGATATTCCCTATGGTGATGATAATATTTTCAGCTGGTATTCAAATATCTCTGGATTCCTCGGGAATGGTTCCTCGTTATATCTTGATCTGCCGGTAGGATCTCATGAAATTCTTCTCAATGTCACAGATCTTCTAGGTGAGAAAGGAACGATCACAGGACCTTTGGTGATAATCACCCATATCAACGATACAGATGATGGGAATGTCACACCTCTGGTAAATGATACCGATCCCGATGATAACACTACAATCCCGGATGATCCGGGGCCGGATGATAACTCTACCATTCCAGATAATGATATTGATCCTCTGGATGATGATATCGAACCAGTTGATGATGATGCAGAGGGGGAAGAAAAGGATCCTAACCTCTTCCTCTATGTGCTGATAGCACTTGCTGCCGTATCTCTGATCTCGATGGTAATCATTGTCGTCGTAAAAAAGGGAGGTTCTTCAGAAGAAGATATGGATTGGGATGAAGAGGAATGAACCTTTTAATTCCATCACATCCAATTTCAATACCAATATTCTTCTTCTCTGGACCCTTCAATGTTCACTGGTTGGTGCTCCATATGATACATCAATGAATCATTGAACCTTGTTTTATCCTCATTTCTTATGGAAATGATCAACTGATCGGATGAAACCTTTTTGTCAGGGCTTCTTGATGCGATCAAACCCGTGGGGGATCTGAAACAATTCATCGGGATCCTATTCTTCAATCTGATGGCCACAAGCTGGTCCGAAGGGGTTCTCAGAGGATAGATACCTCCAAGGATATGACCCGGATGTGGGGCCATCTTCACCTTTGATCCTGCATCCGGCATGGATATCTTGATCCCTTTTTTCTTCAGATACTGAGCACCGTTCAGTTCAAAGGACCCGATCTCATCATAATAGACCTCATTTTCGTAGACGGAATATACCGCATCGAACTCTACTAGCATATGATCGTCAAGAAGAGAGACCACACAGTTTAGCTTTCCCGGATCCTTCGGGTCCAATTTTTCCAGTTCCTTTTTTTCATTCTTCTTTACCTTCGACCTGATGTAAATTATTGCTATGATGCCTGATATTGCCATCACGGAGGATGCCACGATCATTCTGATCGGATGAACTGAAGATATGACAACTAGATAAGTTGTCATGAAAAAAATAGATCCAAATATCATCCAGAACGCCATGAGACCCATTGCACTTGCTCTCTGTTCGATCTTTAAAGCTGCAAATGAGGTCATATTCGATATGAACTCATTTTCTCCGAGACCCCAGGGCCTGTTCTTGTGATCCTTTTTTTCAGATCCCCTTTTTTTATTTTGTATCACTTATCATCTCGCCGAGGTTGGATACAACCTTCTTTCCCGATGTCAGGGAAATGTAAGTTTCTGGTATGATCTCCTCCTCGATCTCCTCCTCGAGGGGCTCTATTCTCCTGAACCAACCCATTTCTCCACCGGGTGGTATATAGATGATATTGGAAATATACATTTTCGATCCAAATAGGAATTTATGGATATATTTTCATCTATGAGGGGGTATTGCTATGGGTCATATCAAATATAGCGGATGTCATTTCATGAACGGTGTTGAAATGGACCGGACCTATTCTTATGATGATATCACATGGAGCGTTGATCTCGATAAATGCACAGGTTCCTCCGAATGCGCTCAGGCATGTCCCATGGAGATAGTTGTGCTGAAGGACGGAAAAGCCGACAATATTGACATCACAAAATGCATCTCCTGCTGTGCATGTGTCAATGCCTGCCCGAAGGATGCGATAGCTCATTCCATGTGTTCTTGACGTTTGATCATGGATCGGACCCTATCTATGAAATCAGCAGATCTTTCAATACCTGCTATTGCATCCTCTTTCAAGACCATTGGATCAATTCCATACAGCATTGTATGCCTGGCACCTCGAAAAGTATCCATGGAATTCGTCAATTCATTCAATTCGGGATATTTTTCCTTCAAGAAAGATATCAAGCAAACATGACTTCTCTCCTTGTATCCAGAACCGAATAATAGACTTCTTGCGCAGTGGAACATTGATGTATAAGCTGAGACCACTGCTAGGTCAAACATCTTATCGGAAATGCATATCTTAGCATTCTCAAGATGGTGAATTGCATTCTTCAGTTCTTTATCGATCATTTCAGGTTCTGTTCTTGTTCTTTTGATAAGGCCTTTCTCAATACATTCCTTGAATTTCAGATCAATCC
Source organism: Thermoplasmatales archaeon (assembly GCA_030595715.1). Lineage (GTDB taxonomy): Archaea > Thermoplasmatota > Penumbrarchaeia > Penumbrarchaeales > Penumbrarchaeaceae > Penumbrarchaeum. The sequence goes on along the minus strand of JAUVCN010000012.1, from coordinate 29,888 downwards.
ACTCCCGTAAAGAGTGACGTGATCTTCCATCACTCTGGACGAGAATATTTTGTTTTCTTTTTTAATTGAACTCCAGGACCCCGGGGTGAAAGTTTCAATATTGACATCGAATCCTTCTATCGGATCAAGAGATCCTATGTTTTTTACCCTTCCACTGGATGATATCAAGAGAATATCGATATCACTTCTCCTATCAAAATCTCCCCTTGCAAATGATCCATAAAGATAGATCGAGATCAGGTCTGGATCCATCTCCAATAATGAACCTATCAATCCGGATCTGATGATCATATCCAATCCGATCGTCTTTTTGATCTGATCTATCAAAGCTCCCTCTCCAAGAGAATAGATGTGTGAGTTAGATATCTTCATATTTTTGACAATCTCCATTGAAAGAAGGTCATTCAATGCATTGGATGCCATTGATTTACTTATTCCGATCTTCTTTGATAACCCGGATAGATTGAGAAAATGGTCATTTCCATGCAGAGTTAGAAAGTAGATGACCTTCCAGTGGACATTGGACCTGAATATATTGAATCCATTCATTTTGTTCAAGATAAAGAACGAATGTTCGATATATAAAACGATCGTTCAAACACTCACAGTGTTAACCGATCGGATCTACCCCTCTTGGGTCCCAGCTATTTGGGTCCATTGGAAACCAATCAAATTTATCCAGATATCCATCATTATCGATATCCCTGTCTCCAAAGTAAATCAGAACATCGTCACCCGAGATCGTGACAATATCCATCACTCCATCACCATCCAGGTCCTCTACCCATTGGATCATACCCTCGAATTCTAATATCTTATCCTCTTCCATACTGAATGATCCATTCAGGTCCTGGAAATAAATAGATCTGCCAATAGCGATATCAAGCCTTCCATCTCCGTTTACGTCAACGGATATCGGCTTTCCATATCCAGGGAAACCATATGACGTTAGAGCACTGAAAAGACCCTCATTGGATCTGAGGAACAGGTCGGAACCGATCATGATATCTTCATATCCATTTCGATCGATATCCGTAATCATAATCTGACCAGTTTTTGTTGTTTTGAATGTGAATTTCTCGGTAAGCTCTCCTGTCAAGTTGAATGAATAGATGGATGATCCGAAGATCAGATCAAGACTCCCATCGTGCATTATATCGTGAAAAGCGAAATATCCCTCCTCCCCCATGAAATTTGAATCCGGGATTGAGGGAAAACTACCATTTTCTCGTTGAAGATAGATGGAGATATTTTCTTTGGTGTCATCGAGTCTGGGGTGACCCCCAATGACCGCAATGTCCGGTCTCCCATCATCGTTGATATCCCGAATGGTCAAATTGTGGGGTTGACTTGATGTCTCAAGTATAAGATCGGGTTCAACATCCAGAGTTAAACTCTCCTTCTGAAGAAAGATCTCCACGTTGTTAGAATTCCAGTAGCAAATGGCTAGGTCATCAAGTCCGTCGAGGTTAATATCCCCAACTGCTACATCCCTTCCGCATGTTCCATTTCCCAACCTTGTAGAGTTCGAAGGATCGAGCAACTCCAATGGTCCCTGTTCATTTATAAAAAGTCCATCATCGACCCAATATGATGGATATTGGTGTGGATATTGAAACTCATTAGATGACACACCAAAGCTGGCAACAGCTATATCTAAAAAGGGATCTTCATTGAAATTTCCAACTGCGACGGACTCTGGCCTCCTGAAAAGGATCCTATCATCCGGACAATTATTCACACTGAACAGTTTGTATCTCATGAATACCTTTTCGAAATCAAGCTGGATCCGCTCGGATACACCTTCGGATCCACCTTCCAATCTTGCGTTGAAAGATATGCTTTCTGCCATATGTTCTTTGGAGATCCCGTTCCATGAAACGAGGTAGGAACCATTCTTTCCAATTTCAAGATTTCCCTTTCCGGAAAATTCTGTTGAATTGATGGTCATATTATCATACGTATGAAGCTTGAAATCCTCAGTGTTTAGGTACAGATGTTTGTTATATTCGTTGCTGACATTTATCCGCACTCTGAGAGAGTAATCGTCGCCTTTGAAATCCTTGTAGAATAGATCCTCCACTCTTAATGTCACCTCACCATTCACTCCATCATCGAGGCACCCGGTAAAGAAAATTGAGATTAACATAGAACAGAAAAGTATTGATGATGCTCTAATATTTTCCATCGCTCTCCCTTTGTATAAATTGTCGGATACTTTATTAACAATTATCGATGGGTTGGTAGAAATCAGATATGTAGCTTTTCTCTTCTGTAGTCTTTAAAGGACTGGTAGATCTCCCTTTTACTGTTCATTACAAAAGGTACTCCTCTGACCATGGATTCCCTGTTTGGTCCTCATATTCTTCTGAATCGGTCCTTCCCGGAGTCCTTCAACCCCTCCTTACCACATTTCGGACAGAGAACGGTAAATTCATTGGTCTGATATAGACAGGCGGGGCAGAAGTATTCGAACGATTTGGGAAGGGATTCCGATCCAACTTCTGCCTCTGCCGCTTCCTTTTGAAGCTTCTTTACCCTGTCGGATCCTCTTCGGACACCCGGGACAACAGGGATGAGCATAGGGGTCATCATGGGAATGATAGGATACATCCAAGAAATACCTACTCGTCCGAGATTCGGGTGTTTCTGTGCTCTCGCTCTACAGGATATGGTTCGTTCTCAACATGTCATTCTCAATTTTCAGAATAGGAGAGGTTCGTTGGGTCTTTGTTCATTGATGATCGGGTCTCGAACATTTAATGCCAAATCTTTTAATGGTTTTTCAGCTCTCGTATGGCGATACCCATGACCGGAAAGAGACCGATCCAATTTACAGACCTGATGAAGGTTGACAGAATTTCAGCACCAGATATTCATCCGGGGGGAAGGTTCGCTGCCTTCGTCTCATCAGAACATGACCACATAGAGAACAAGACATGTTCTACCGTCAAATTACTGGACCTCCATACCGGTGAAGAGAGGGACCTGACACCGGGAGATCATAAGGATTCGTCTCCCAGATGGAGCCCGGATGGAAAGCTACTATCATTCGTTTCGGACAGGAAAGATGGAGGTCAGATATGGGTCCTTCCTTTCGAAGAAGGAGGTGAAGCATATCAGATCACCGAAGGTGATGGAGGGGCCTCCCAGTTGATCTGGGCCCCGGATAACAGGAGAATGGCATTCTCACGTCTCGTGATCGTTTCTCCCCACTTCGATGGGGATGTAAAGGACATCCCCGAAGATGGGAAGGGATCCATTGTCCTGGCCAGGACCTACGGTCTCATCAATGAGAAGTCCTCTGCCAGGTTGGAGGATTCACTTCTCTACAGGCACTGGGACCACTGGAGGGATATGAAGAGGTCACATGTATTCATAGTTGATATCGGGTCAAAGAAGATGAAGGATGTAACCCCGGGTGATGCAGATGTTCCACCAATAAGCCTCGGAGGTTCGCAGGATATCGTCTTCTCACCGGAAGGAGATGAGATCGCTTATGTGAAGAATCCTGATGATGTAGTTGCAGTTTCAACAAATAACTCTGTTTTCATCCAGGAATTGGATGGCATCGAACCCGTGGACGATCCAGTCAGAATATCAATGAATGATGCCGTGGACCTTGAGCCCAGATACAGCCCGGACGGGAAATACCTGTCATATCTGGGAGCCGAAAAACCGATGTATGAAGCGGATAGACTAAGGATCAAACTTTACGATCGGGCAACAAAGATCACAAAGGTACCGACAGAGGAATTCGACAGATCGCCATCTGAATACATCTGGAACAATAAGGGGGATATCATTCTGTTCACAGCCGCTGACAGGGGTTCCATGTCCCTTTATGGAATGGATGTCGAAGACGGCTACATCACACAGTATACCTCAGGTATATTTCAAAAGGACCTGAGACTCCACCCCGATGGACGCATCCTTCTAACGAGGGAGGATTCCACCAGACCAGCTGATATTCATCTGATGTCATTGGATAAGGGAAAGATACCGGATCTGATAAATGGTCCGGAAGGTGAGGTAGTATTCGATCAGAATGTGGAAAAGATAACCGATCACGGATCGATCTTCAAAGAAGGGATCTACATGAACCCTCTTGAGAGATTCTGGTACACGGGGAGTGATAATGATCAGGTGAACGGATTCCTCCTCAAACCACCCAATTTCGATCCATCGAAGAGGTATCCTCTATTATTCATCATCCATGGCGGACCTCAATCGGCATTCTTCGACCACTTCCATTACAGGTGGAACTCACAACTTTTCGCCTCCCCCGGTTACGTTGTCGTGGAGATCAATCCAAGAGGATCGATCGGTTATGGACAGGAGTTCACCGATCAGATCAGTGGGGACTGGGGTGGTAGATGTTACGAGGACCTGATCAAAGGACTTGACCATGTTCTGGATAATTTTGACTTCATTGACAGGGATCGCATCGCAGCGGCGGGAGCGAGTTTCGGTGGATTCATGGTGAACTGGATCGCAGGTCACAGTGACAGGTTCAATGTACTGATATCGCATGACGGCATATTCAATCAAGAGGCCATGTCCTATATGACAGAGGAACTCTGGTTCGATATCTGGGAGCATGGAGGAATGCCTCACGAGGGCCATGATATCTTTTTGAAGTATTCTCCTCATATGCATGTCCAGAACTTCAGGACACCGATGCTCGTGATCCAGGGAGAAATGGATTTCAGATGCCCGGTATCAGAAGGTGTCTCCCTTTTCACAGCATTACAGGTGATGAAGGTCCCATCGAAGTTCCTCTATTTTCCCGATGAAGGGCACTGGGTCCTGAAACCGGCGAACTCCCATGTATGGTATACATCGATACTTGATTTCATCAAAGAGCATATTTGATATTACCTGGAAGCCCTGCTTTTTTCCATGAGAAGATGGATCACGGACTTTGCATCCCTGTCGAACTCGTTGAAGAGAAGGAATATTGCTATCTCATCAATGAAGGCGAGGTAATAGATACAGAGGATGACGGTAGCAAAATTGGATGTATCGAACAGGAAAGAGGAGATGACCAGGAAATAGACCATCATTGCATTGAACCTGAGAAGGTTGGTATGCATCAAGATGGGTTTTCCGAGTTTGACCCAGCTCACTATGAACGAGAGCGTGAATATGATAAAGAACAACAGGAGTGGAATGGAATTGTTGAAAACCACCTCCGGGAACATCATATATATGAAAGTGAGGGAACCCAGGTAGAATATGAGATCTCCAACCGAATCAAGGGTCTTTCCTATCTCGGATATCAGATCGAACTTCCTTGCGATCAGTCCATCCAGGAGATCGGTGGATCCCAAAATGATGTAGAGCATCAAAAAGAGCAATCTATGGTCAGTTATGATGAACAGGAACAGTAGCGGCATGAACACGATCCTGGAGACAGACAGCCCATTTGGAATCGTGAGATACTCTCTTTTGAAGAACATTAAGACCCCGACTTGCATTCGGATGGACCTTATAAAAAGGTATCTGTATTACGAAAATTCGGTTCGGTCCAGCTTCTTCAATTGGCTCTACAGTTCGGACATCATCAATTCCACGGCATGATGTGGGTCCTTTGCTTTGATCACGACATCATCAGGTCTTCGATCATCCAGAGCTCTTCCTCCAAGCTCACCGCTCCATCCCGGGATATCAAGCGCAACTATTGTTTTTCCTTTCTGCCAGGAGAACGCGATCTCGGAAAGGGTGCCGGAACCTCCACCGATCGCAATAATGGCATCTGCATTGGTGACTATCATGTTCCTGCCGATACCGAGTCCTGTTGGGATGACTATGTCCGAATGCATGTTGGCATCGTCGGGATCAATTCCAGGGAGAACTGCTATGGTGTCCCCTTCACGATATCTTTTTGAGCTCTTTGCCCCGATGAAGGCTCCTTCCATGACGCCATGCAGTCCACCGGTCATCACCCTGAATCCATTGTCGACGAGTGATCTTCCGATGATCGATGCCGCCTGGTACCCCGGTTCCTCTTCGGTGGCGGATCCTGATCCGATGACAGCAACAACCTTTCTCCTTTCTCGTTCCATGGAACCCAAGAGTGAACATACGATAAACAATTCTCCCGGATGGGTGGATGGTTCAGCAGGACCCCTTTTCAGAAAGGTTCATAGCAAGTGGGATCATTTCATTTCCATGGAATGCACCATCGATAGGAACCTCAGCGACTGCAACTGCACCTATCCATGTGAGAAGAAGGGAAAATGCTGTGAATGCGTGAGATTCCACCGACTGAGAGGTGAGTTACCCGGGTGTTACTTCAACAAGGACGCGGAGGCCACCTGGGACCGATCCGTCGAGAACTATTTACGAACCTCGAGATGAAGCCTTCTCCAGACGATCCCTTGCTGCGGTGAACCTATGAATTGAAGTTTACAAGCGGGTCTCTCTTCCATTCACCTGACCCGCTTGCTTCATTTATTCTTCCAGGTAGGCCTCCCACTCTATCTTCTTTCCTTTTCTGTCCATTACGAACGATCCATTCTTCAGATCGGTCGAGGAGATCGCAAAATCCTCATGAGGATCCCTCGGTCCATTGAATATTCTCGTACGAAACAGCAGGAAAGTTCCGATCGTGATCAGGGACATCAAGAAAATGAGAACCGATGCAATGGTGACAATGGGGAAGTTGACCAGATCAACATTGCTTTCCCCTTTTTCAACGACAAGAGAGCACAATCTCAGATCGATGGAGCCGTTCCTCTCAATGTAAATTATGATCTGATAGGAATCGACGTTCTTTATGACCGATGCCATTTCGGTGTCACCAATTGTGGAAAGGATGGTTGCCAGGTCCACCATGGGTAAAGTTGTCCCATCAATGACTATTTTGGGTTCTTCTTCCGACCAACAGGGAACGATCGATGAATTCACCTCAAGGACGATGATCCCGGGTCCGGCAAGTTCCTTTTTGATGGAATATCTCTGACCCTTATCGGTAAACGGACCGTTCTCGATGATGATCTCATTTCCTCCTCTCTCCTTATCGATAATGAGGTTCTCATCAACCGTATAGTAGCTGGATATCATGTTCATTGGTTCATGGACATGGAGATCGTAGGCCCAGATGTCAAATTCCCTCGTTATGGTGGTTATATTATCGTCGGTAACGGATAATGAACCGGTATGGTATCCAAATCTCTCAAATGTATGGACCACTTCTTCTCCAAAGTGAAGTTCTCCATCCAGTATCCAGTAGGACCCGGATATCATTCCGTCCGGATCGAAGGATGATGATGAATTCAAAGTAACCGTCCTTCCCGTGGTAATTATCCTGAACACAGGAATAGGGGGGATGTTGGTCCCAACCTGATCGGAGGTATCGGTCTTTTCTATCTCCAGGGCCCCCTCATCAGGATATCTGAGCTCCCCCCCGGTCCAGGAGATCAGAAAATGGTATCTGTGCATGCCAAAAGCGAGATGGGTCATCACATCGAATGTTTGTATCCCGTCACCACTTATCGATGTTCTATGCATTTCATGGGTGATATCATCAAGGATAAGGTCCACGGTCATATTGCTGGTGAGCTCCCCCTCGATCATGATACCGAATACATCGGGTCCCTGGTTAGAGAGGTGGGGTGTTTGACCGATGACGGTATAGATCGGTGGATCATCCACCAAGACATAGAGGTATGTTCCTGGTTCCTCCGGGACCTGCGCGGATCCCTCCCCTGCCTTTGTATAGAAAAAATAGGGATGGTTTCCGGGTGAAAGTTTGGTAATGAACCTATATGTGACCCCAAGGTCCCAATCATCAGAACCATTGGTGGTCATGTCATGTGTGGAATCATCGATCCTGACGACCATCATTTCAGGTTTCCGATCCTCCGGATCCATGTATCGGACGGAGAAGACGAATTCATCAAATGTATTCCCAACATGGGGAGTTACCTTCGCGTCCGATAGCTCCGGAGAGTGAACATCCTTGACCTGGACCGCCAGGTCCCTATCCTCAGGATGTCGTATGCATCCTTCTGTATTATTGGCCATGAAGTAGTATTGATGGTCTCCTTCAGGTAGGTTTATCCTGACCTGGTATATCACACCGCTCGAGTGGTCCTCCCCGATCGGCATCATGAAAACCGATGAATCCGCTATGATGAGAAGAACGTGATCAGGAGGTGTGCCGCTCGGGTCCCTGTATGTCACGTAGAAAGTGAAGAACGTAGATGTATCACCCGAATCCGGATCGACCCCACCCAGCGAAAGTTCGGCATTACTTTCACCGGAAACTGCAGATGGGAACGCCATGACCCCGATCGTAATGAAGGCAAGAACGATCGTGGACATCAAGATGACATTTCTACCGTGCATTATCGATGCTCCCGAATAACGGTCTATGGCACACCAGATAAGAAGTTTGCAGTCCAGATATACCAAAGACAAGGAAATATACCATACGATGATTAAAATTTAAATCAACTGACCACCTTCTGGTATCGAGGATCCCATGAAGAGAAGGAGAGTCTACCTGAAGAGGATAACACTCGAGAACAGGATATTGCTTCTTCTGAGCCAATACGATCGCTACAGGGAAGAATATACGGTGCCAGAGATCCTATCACAGGGAGGTATGGCCAAGGAACTCGTTTCAAGGCAGAACCATGTATCAAGAGCCATAACTGACCTGGAAAGTAAGGGGTATCTTTCCCACCGCTCCTCTCATGTGACAGGACTTGATCGGAAGAGACGGGTGTATTTCCTTGATCATAACGGTCTCGATCATACGGATCGACTCATAAGGGAACTTGAGAACAAATATCTGACAGTAAGAACGAACGAAGGTTCCATCGAGGAGTGGGATCTCAAGAAGTCCCTCAGAACAGTGTCAAAAATACTCAAAAGGAAGGTTGAGATGTTCGAACTGGTCTCGGACATGATCTCCAAGAACGAGATCGACCTTACATTGATCGGAGGAGCAGATCTACATCGGGCCAGATTGGAAAAGACGATCCCACGGATCAAGGAATTCTTCGGGAGATCGAAAGAGCTGAAACTGCTTGAAGATAACATTCACGATCAGGATAACAGGATCATATCCGTTATCTCCATTGCAGGGCAGGGAAAGACATCGCTCGTATCAAAGTTCATCGAGAAGAAAAATGAGAAGAATGTGATCTGGACCTCATGCAACACATATATGGGACCAAACAATTTCCTGAACGAGATATCATTGGGATTGCGGTCCATGGGCGGAGAGTCCTTGTTCTCCTATATGACCTCGGAAGGAAGGCTTGACCTTTACGATGCTGTTCGGGCAGCCATAAATGACCTTTCCACCACGGAGGTTATACTGGTTATCGAGGACCTTCACAAGGCACCCAATGATCTTATGGACCTTTTCAAGGCTTTCAAGGAAGCGATCATTGAAGGTGACAGGAAAGTGAGGGTGATCGTGACCAGCAGGGTCAGACCTCCGATATACACAAGGACCGAGGTATCAATGAGAAGAGGTCTGTTCGAACTGGAACTCCAGGGTCTGAACAGGCCCGAGATCGGAGAGATGCTCACCTCCAGGAACCAACCGCTAGATGATATCGATCTGATCAAGGAGGTGACCTGCGGAAACCCCCTTGCCCTTCAGCTTTATATGTTGACTGGATCCGTTGATTGGAATGATGCCAGGTTCTCATTGGACCGGTTCATTCAGGAGGAGATGGTCTCGCAGTTGAACGAGAGAGAGTGGAGTATCGTGAAACTTGCATCCCTTTTCAGATCACCGGTCTATCCGAAGGCCTTCCTTCAACTTGAGGGGGTCAATGAAAGGATGGTCAAGCACTTGATCGATCGGATGCTTCTTGTGGAATACCCGAATGGGACATGCTTCCTTCATGAATTATTGAAGGAATCCGTGATGAACAAGGTAACCTCCAGCGAGACCAGGATCCTGTCTGCCAAAGCCTTCGATCATTTCTCCACCAGGGGTTCTGATCCTGATATCGTGGAGACCATCCATTTTGCCAACCTGGCTGGAAAGGAGAAAAAAGTAAGGACCTACGTTCTGAAATACGGTGAATATCTGGCATGCAAGGGGTACCAGCAGGTGTGGGATATCGCACAGCTGATAGATGATAGGGACCTGAAACAGATCGATAGGGTGACCAAGTATCTTATCGGCTTCGAATCATCGGTTCTGAAGGATGACCTTGTAGATGCAAAGGAGATGCTTGAAAAGGCCAGATCGATCTGTGACATCGAGATCACAAAGGGCGGAGATGAGGATTGGAACCTGGCATTGGCAAGGATCCTGAACAGGTTCGGTGAATTGGCGAGACTGGAAGGTGTCTCTGAAAGTGCTATCAAGAGATACAAGGAGAGTTTGGCCATCCTCAGGAATGCGAACGATCAGATGGGAGAGGCAAAAGCCCTCAACAATCTTGGCGTGGCATATCTGGAACGGGGAGACATGAGGACCGCCCTGAAATTCTTCAAGGATTCGGAAAGGATATTGAAGGCATCCAGTGATCAGAGAGGCCTATCCCATGTGCATCTGAACATGGGGGTCATCTATCGATCACTTGGAAAGAGTTACAAGGCACTGAACTATCTTGAAAAGGCCAGGATCGAAGCTATAGGTTCAGGGTCGAAGACCCTCGAACTTGAATCACTCTATGATCTTGCTGATCTCCATATCCGGACCGGGGATGAGATCGAGGCTATCACAGAGCTAAAAACATGCATCATAGGTTATCAGGATATTGAAAACTACAGAAAACTGGAAGAGAGCATGAGGAAGATCCTTTCGATCTTGATAAGAAAGGAAGATAGAACAACCGGTGTGAAGATGATAAACCGGTTCCTGAAAGGTCGGAACAGGAGATCCGGATTCTTCTATCGGAGAGCTTCTGCCGAAATGAATGCCGAGGAACGATCGGCCGATCTATTCCTTCATTCCATGAGATCGATCCTGGATGATGACCGGAACAAGGCAAAACAGGACCTCAGATCATATCTGGACTGGTGTTCGGTAAATATGTCAGGAGATAGGTTCCTGGACAACACTTTCGAGATAGGATCGATGATAAAACCTATGGGGACAGAATGGATGGATATCCTATATGATGCTGCTCTTTCATCCTCCAAACTGTATGATGCCGTTCAACCACAGGTCGTCCTCCTTATAAGATGGGCCAGGAAAAAACATGTTAACAACGGAAAGAAGAAGATGATGCTGAAGAAGGCGATATCCCTTTCAAAAGAGGGAGGGTTCGCTACGGGGAGAAAGAAGGCCGAGAAACTGCTTTCATCCCTGAATGGATAAAGATAGAAATATTGGCCAGGGGATGACCATTCAATGATTCCAAGGAGGCATACTGTCTACATTGGAGATTCAAGGGACCTGGGGGTCATTGAAGATTCCTCGATGGACCTTGTGGTCACTTCTCCTCCTTACTGGCACATCAAGGATTATGGATGCAAGGAGCAGATAGGTCATGGGCAGGACCTCCATTCGTATCTGAAGGACCTTTTCCTCGTGTGGAAAGAGTGTGTCCGCACTCTTTCTCCAGGTAGAAGGATATGTATCAATATCGGTGACCAGTTCGCCAGATCGTCGATCTACGGACGATACAAGGTGATCCCTCTACATTCCGAGATAATATCCCAGATGGAACAACTCGATATGGATTTTATGGGGTCCATCATCTGGAACAAGAGGACCACGATGAACACCTCCGGAGGGGCTGTTATCATGGGTTCGTATCCATATCCTCCAAACGGGATCGTTGAGATCGATTATGAATTCATACTGATCTTCAAGAAACCGGGACCATCGCCGAAAAGGGACAAGGCCATCAAGGAGATGTCCAGGATGACCAAGGAGGAGTGGAAACGGTTCCATAGCGGTCACTGGACATTCGGTGGTGCCCGGCAGGTGTCCCATGAAGCAATGTTCCCGGTGGAACTCCCTTCCCGTTTGATAAGGATGTTCACCTTCAAAGACGAGAAGGTCCTGGACCCGTTCCTTGGAAGCGGTACCACGATCCAGGCGGCTCACGAGAATGGCAGGGTGGGCGTCGGTTTCGAATTGAACAGGGATTTTGTTCCGATAATGAAGAAAAGGTTCGGAAGGAACATCGATGTCGGATCGTTCGAATTGGAAGGCCAGGAGATGCCGGAACATGATACTGGATACATTCCGGCTATCCGGAATGCGGACCCACCCGAAAGAGAGGTTGAGAAAAGGGACCTGATCAGGGTAAGGGGAATAACCGATAACCTTGGGTTGATGGTTGAAGATCGCCGCGAGATCACCCTTGCCGGTATAGATATATCGGACCATACAAAAGCAAGGGAATACCTTGAGAGGTTCGTGATCGGGAAGGAGATCTCGGTCGAGGAAGCAGAAGGGATAGAAGGTGACCTTGTATTTCTGAAGAACCGGATCTACATCAACGGCGAACTTGTGAAAGGAGGTCTTGCAACCGTGATGATCGGTGATTTCCCTGCCAGGAAGAGATTGCTTGGAATACTGAGAAAGATCAAGAAGGACTCTTTTTGATATGATCAAGTTGATCGGTCGTATCGGGTTCAGATAAGACCTTTTGCCCATACTTTTGCCTTTTGGAGGGTATTCTCCTTTTCTCGTTTCAAAGGGGCAAGTGATTCAAGCGTTCCGATGACCCGGCATCCCCTGGCCATTTCCGTCATCTTTTCGAAGGTCTTTCCTCCCCCTCCCTCGCAGGAGGAGAAAAGGGCGATCCTCTTTCCCTTGGGAAGGTGATCCTCCAGGAAGGTTCTGATAGGAGGTGCTGGACTCCAGGCCCATACAGGTGTGCCTATGAAGATCAGATCATAGCTGTTCAGGTCCTTCTTGATCTCTCTTAGGGGAGGTTTGACACCCATCATGGCCTGCCTTCCTCCCCAAAGGAATTTCATGACCCCCTTGCTCTTCATCTCCTTTTCGGGTTTGATCTCGATAATATCGGCCCCGATCGAATTGGCTATGTTCTCGGCTACCAGTCTTGTGTTTCCCTCATATGAGTAAAAAACAACGATGCTTTTCATAACATCATCCCTATGGGTGACTCTTCTTAAGGTTCCTTGCCCATGCGACGGCTTTCTTCTTCGATATCTTGTATTCAATAACGTCCCTCGAGATGAATTCCTTCTGTGCGATAACGCTGTTGCCAGCGAATTGCCCCTTCATCTTGGTGAGCGCGTCCCTGGAATCACCATCGGATGTGGAGAATATTGCAACCTTCTTCCCCTTTATGCCCTCTCTTTTCAGATATAAATGGACAGGGGGGGCCGGTGCCCAGGCCCATATCGGGGTTCCAACAACTATCAGGTCATATTTCTTCCAATCGTGCTTTGGAGGTGAGATATCAGTTCTCGTATCATTTCCGAACTCATCCCGGTCACCGTAGAACGACATGAATTTCTCGCCATTTATTGGATGCAGAGGTTCTATCCGTTCCATATCGGCTTTTAGTTCCTTGGCGATGTATTCTGCAACGCCCTTTGTCTTTCCCTTGAGGGAATAGTAAACCACAAGCGACCTCATTTTAACCCTCTGATATATTATCGGAATCCGGTAGTTATTGGTTTACCCGTATATGAGAGGGTTCATTCTTCTCGATCCTCCTTCTCGACCTTCCTTCGATTGACCACGATGAAGGACAGAATGATGATTCCAATGATGCAGGATCCGATGATGATAAATATTGATCTCAATCCTTTCTCTTCCTTTCCATTTCGTTCTCCATCAATACGGCCTTCCAATACGACCTCGTTACCGGATGTGTCGTGGGCGGTCACCTTGAAATTGAACTCATCGGTCTGATCCGTTCTGGATAGGAGGAATTCGAAGTAATTCTCGGATCTTTCTGTCATGTTCGTTGTTATCTTCTCTCCTCCATTCAGATCATATGTGACAACCACCCTGTCGATCTCCCTGTTATCCTCCACAATGACCCAAACGAACATTCTCATCTTGGAATCTTCCGCCGTTCCCGATTCCGAATCGATGATGACAGGATCCGTTCGATCGATCACATTTATCCATTCATCCATTGTCACCTCATTTCTGGATGCATCCGAAACGGTGATGTTCAACCGGATGAACACGATATCTGAAGGTATATCGATGGAATATGTTCCCTCACCATCTCCGATAAGAGATATCCACCCGTTCCCGAGATCAATGTTGATCAGAGAGTTTTCAATCTCCCGATTATCCTCCATGTTGACCATCAGGTCCCATTTCTTCCCGTTTACAGGATCCAAGTAGAAGATATTCACAACTGGTTCAGTCATGTCAATAACGGTCCTGTTGAATGACCAGGTAGATGACCAGGGGCCCTTTCCGATGATGATGCCGTATTCCAGAATCCTCGAATCCTCCGGTATCCGGTCTATTCTGAAGCTCGTTATGTTCTCTATGATATTCCTGTCGGATCCATCAAGATCGAAGTACAATGCAACACCATCTTCCATCCATGGAATGACCTGGATATCTATGAGGAAGGATCTACCTGTTTCTGCGACCATGTCGGAATTGTCAACGACATTCTTCTCCCACAGGATCTCCGGATATATCGTCTCTTCATGTTCGGCGATATTCCCTGCCATATCCGTAACCATGGCGGATAGAGATATTCTGTGACATGTTTGGGGGATATCTATCTCGCAGGTCCAGATAAGATCGTTATGTCTGATAAGGGTGGAGTTGCTAATGGAATCCGTTTCATGGAAATGGATGGATACTTCTCCTTCCTCGATCCCGATATTATCGCTGATCTCGTATGCGATTACCATCCTTCTCTCATCATCTTTCAACGAATATGAGAGATTTCTGATCACTGGAGATATCGTATCATTTACTTCCATCCATGATATGTTGTGATGGAGGATAAAGCCGGAGATGTCCACCATCGTGATGTTCAGGGATATATTGACAGCATCAAAGGGTACCAGGACGCTCCCTTCCCATGTGGTCTCCGAATTCTCCAGAGGCCTGAAAAGCGAATGTTCCAGTATCTCATCATTCCCGTTCGATCTCAGATCGCATGTGATGTCCGATACCCTGTAATTATCCCGGACATTCATGAATATGGATATCCTTTCACCCGTATTGATCGGTTCAAGAACCAGGGAATCTATCGTAGGGGGGATGGTATCGATCACATCCAGTGTTCGGGATATCGTAGAGAACCCGAAATAACCATCATCGAATGTGAATGAATATTCCAGTTTGGAACAGCTTGTGGGGATCGAAATGCTCGTGTTGAAATGATCGTCTTCACCAAGGTATTCTCTATCATACTTCTGTTTCAGGATCAATTCTTCATTGATGTTGTATAGATCTACCTCCAGGTCCGCATACACAAGGTTCTCTGTGATCAGGTCCTTGAATGCAAAGAAAAGATCGAAATCGGATCCAGTGAATGCTTCCTCATCGGACAGATCGACACATCCGATCCGGGGTGGGATCAGAACAAGTGGATGGATATCTCCGGGCCAGTGAGGTGTGAGTGTGTCTCCAAGACCATCGAAATCAGTATCATTTCCTGAATAATCGGACCAGTAATTGCCACCGATGTAAGGTCCACCGACGATGTTCCTTCCTACAGTTCTATCAGTGTGGAAGTTGAGGTTGTCGCACCACTCGAGGATCTCAGCATTCTCCGTATTGTCGATGATGTTGTCGAAGATCAGGGCATCGTTGGTACGGTTGAAGGATAATCCCAGATCATTGTCCTCTATGATGTTCCTGGTAATCTCGATATCCTCCGACCAGTATGTCCTGATCCCGACTGAATTCCACGATATCGAATTGTTATATATCGAGTTCAATTCGTCGCTCAGGATATCCAACCCGACCGGATTTCCCCTGATGGTATTGTGATGGACCATGTTGATCCTTCCTACCAGGTAGATCCCTCTGAGTCCGTTATCGGAGATATTCGAGTACTCTATGGTATTGTATCCATATTCTACCCTGATCCCGTACTCGTCGTTATCTGTGATCGTGTTGTTCTGATACATGTTCCCCGAGGCAATGTAAGTATTTTCAATCCCCGATCCTCCGTTTGCACATATTGTATTGCGGGATACAAGATTTCCCCTTGCCTGGGAGAGGGTGATCCCGTTTCCGCCATTATGGGTGATCAGATTGTCGGTGATCTCATTGTTGTTACTGCTTACAGATGATATGTATATTCCTGTTTGAAGGTTCATGGATATCGTGTTGCCGGATATCAACTCATTACTATGACTGATACAGATGCCTTCGGTATTCTCACTGAAAACATTATGTTCTATACGGTTCCTTCCCGGATTGTATAGATCTCCTGCGATCGTCGAATAGAGACCCGTGTTACTACATGATGTGACCGTATTGTTGAATATTCGATTATTGAATCCTTCATGATAAATGCCATATCCGCAGTTCGATATGGTACTGTTTCCAATTCTCGAGTTCGTTCCATACAATCTGATGCCTCTTTGAGCCCCGGAAATTGTGAAGTTCTCTATCGATACGTTATCCGAGATCCCACCGATCAGGATTCCCATAGATTCGTTCCCCATATCGAGATCTCTGATCTCCGTATCGACCATGTTGGCCAGGATGATCTGGCCGGGAATCTCCGTGAACCCGGGAAGATCCCCATCACTTCCGTTCCAGAAGAAGATCGGCCTCCCGTTGACCGTGTTGTTCTCCGGGATTATCGGTCTGATGTTCTCGAGGATACCTGGCTCCACTTCGAAACCACATCCGGTCAGAGTATTCGAGTAATATTTCGTAGGTCCGTTTACGAAGATACCGTATCCTCTCTGCATTGTTATGGTATTGTTCCTTACGATGCTGGTGAAGGATCCTTCCCCGTATGATGTGATCCCGGTAGCTTCATCGCCTGTGATCGTATTATTCTCGATCAGAGCCTCACCATTGAAAAGAGAGATGCCGATTCTACTGTTCTTGATCGAGTTGCCAGTGATGCTGATATTTTTCCGATCAGAGTAATCTGACCGGATCCCATATAACACGTCAGTCAGAATATTTCCCCTGACATCGAACGATCCTGAATTCGACACTTCAATTCCTCTTGTTGCGCTCAGGAAAGTACAATCTTCCACTTTCCCAGTGGACCCGGAGATCTCGATACACTTCTCCTCTCCTTCGAACTCCGATCCTAGAATGCTCGCATCCTTCGAATCCTTCACCTTTAATCCACGGTATTCATTGAATTCCAGTACCGAATCAGTTATTGTGATGTTCGATGAGTCCTGGATATTGATTCCTGTATGGGACCTGTTGATGAACAGGTCATTCAGTTCGATATCTGTGGATCCTCTTATCTCTATGTTGGAATTGATGAGATCGGAGAACTCAATGGTCCCATTTTTTACATTTGAAAAGTAGATCCCGGTTGTTGACGTATTCAAAGGATTCAAGATCAAACAGTTCCTGATTATGAAATGAGATTCTGTATTGTAAACTGTAATTGCACTTTTACTCCCGGTGATATTGATGGTCAGGTTCTCGATGATGTAAGGGTTCGCTTCCGTTCCGTTTCCTGATGAAACACCCTCTGAAGAAGTGAACTTCGAATCGTAATATATCCATATTGTATCATGGAATTCCAGAAGATCCTTATTTATGAGCTCTCCAGGAGCTTCAGGAGGTATAACGGTCAAAATGATGAGGGTCGATATCAACATTGTCGAGAATGCGATCCTTTTCCCTTTCAATCAAATCACTCCACGTCAGGATTCTGTCTTTCTGGTTATTAAACCGTTATGGTGCGAAAAGTTAACATGTGCATCATAGAAAATCTTCCAACCCTTTCTGTTCCACTCCTTTCAAAGCTCTCAAGGCGTCCTCCTCCGTCACACCGAACACGGCAAGAGCCTGACCCATGAACCTTGCCGAGAGTTCCAGATATCGATTGATATCGTAATTTACATCATCCATGTCATCTTTCAGAAGGGCCACCCTGTTCTCCGGCCTGCCTGCATTGTGGTCGAGAACAACGAACCGGACCTTCTGCCCTCCCTGAATGTTCTCCCCTTCCCTCCTTAACAACTGCATGGCTGCCACATGTTCGGATCTTGTCGTGTATTCATCCAGTCCCTTCGACGGCCTGATGGTGATGGCAAGGTCCTTCGGGTCCACCTCTCTGCCGATGATCATCCTTCCCTTATCCCTCATAACATCGAACGCATGATGGAGGTGGTAGGGGATCTCATCGGCGTTCTCTGCTCCCGAGAGGGACTCTATCATTTCCGTCAGAGCCCCCTTCATGAACACCGGGGTGGACCTCTGTCTTGAGGCTATCCCCCTGTATTTGAAGGTCCCATCCTTTCTCAGACCATAGTATCTGTTCAGGGACCCGACACCGTTCGTCTTGTTCGGTGTGAAGACCAGCCATTTGTAGACGGTGTCCACCCCGATGGGTATGCCCATCTCTTTTTCAACCAGCTCCGCAACTTCTTCTGCTCTGTTCCTCGGACCTGTCAACCATAAGGAATCGACGATCCCGTGCAGGATCCGAAAACCGTTCTCTTCCACCAGCTCCTTTGCTTTCAGAAGCATATCCCTCGCATAGGCTGTGATCGATTCATGGACCTCGATCCTGCCGAACCTTGCGTTCTTGTATCCCGTATATCCAAAGCAGGTCACCAGTACCCATTTCAGTGTGTTGGATGCATGGTAGAACCTGTCGGGGCCTGTTGGTGGTCTGATGGGTCCAAGCCCTCTCTCTTCAGGGAACTCTCCCTGATGGACCCTGTTCTTGAATGCAGCCTTGTATTCCATCCGCCTTGCAAGTATATCGCCCACAACATGGGGGATAAGTCCAATATCCTTCCTGCAGTAGTGATAATTGAGACCGGGTGCCGTATTGTCTGTTTCCGGTGGACAGCAGTCACAACCCAGTGTCTCCACCGACAGGTTCTTTTTCCACATGATATGTGGATAGAAGGATGAGAAGTCCATCTCGATAACGTCAGAGTAGGCTCCGACGATGGGATCGAAGATATGCCCCCCTCTATCGGACCGGGACAGTTCGATCGCACTCTTCCATCCTTCGGGATCATTCTTCTTCCATCTGATCGACCGACCTCTTCCGAGTGCTTCCACGCATTCCATGTAGGAGATGGCCGAACCAGGTGAGAGCCTGGACATGACCTGAAGAGGAAGGAGAGACATCCTTGAAAGGAGAGCAACACCGATGAGCCCTCCTTCCCTGACAAGGAAGGAGTTCTCCAGGTCGATATGGATCCTCCCTTTCAGTGGGTAGTATGGTGGCTTGTATCTGACCTGTCCGTATGTGAAGTACGACCTTCCGGTCTTTACAGGTGCTCTGAATCGCCTTCCCGACCTGTCGAGCTTGAGGTATGGCCCCAGGTCGTTGACAAGCGCTCTTTCGTATAGATATGGAAGGACGAACGTGTCGCCCCCATACGTTAGCACAAGGTCGGGGTCGGTCCTCTTCAGCTCCTCCACCACGGCCATGATCATCCGGTCCTCCTTCTCGCCGGAAAGCTCCATGTCTCCAACCTTGACGGACCTGATGGGGTCCGTCATCCTCGGGACCGGACCTTTCTGTTCCGGTATGACATGGAGTACCTTTGCCTTGAGTGGAGGAAGAGGGTTGGTTCCCCAGTCGCCATTTTCAAGAAGTTTGTATCCATTGGCGACCTGTACCTTCGCCAGGGGGAAGATACCGTGTTCGTAGAGGTATCTGGTCGGGAGGCGAAGGTCGACATTGAACAGAGAGTAGTCCCTGTAGTTGCCGAATGCCTCGATGTCCTTTGCAATATCCATCATCATGGAATACCTGGAGATGATGATGCGCAGATGGTCCCTGGGATGCCTGTCCTGGACATCCAGGTATCCATTCTCCCGGACCACTTCTTTCAGGCCGTCCATATCCTTCAAATATCGATCCAGATTTACGAGGTCCTCTCTATTCCCTGCGACCTTGATCTCGGGATGGAACCTGTGTGCTATCATGGACCGTTTTCCGGACCCATCGATGATCCACAGGTCCATGAGGTCCCTTTCGTGGTCAGCGTAGGTATCGAGGACCCACCCTTTCATGGGATGGATTCCATTTCAAACTGTAAAAAGAAGGGTGGGGGGGAGAGTGAAGTGAATGTCCATTCCAGGTCATTTGATAGATGGTCATGTGTCTGAAGTTTCCGGTCTGGTTTTCGTCCCTTCCGATGGCCGGGTCCGGTTCTATTCTCCACATGGATGTTCGTTCTCAAGCGGTCCGATCATGATATCATGTAGATATTCATGGCAATAATATGAAATAATAGAGATTGTAATTTAATCTATATCAAGGTGTTCTATTGACCGACCCGAGTGGAAACATTAACCAGATATCCTATCAGACAATGGTCGAAGCTACGGGCACCTCAATGCTTGTGGTCGAAGCGGATACCACTATTTTGATGGTGAACGATGAGTTCGAGAGGCTCTCGGGATATTCTAAAGAGGAGATGGAGGGGAACATGTCATGGGTCACATTCGTTCACGAGGGTGACAAGGAGAGACTTCTGAGATACAATAATACCCGACGGATATCTGATGAAACAGCACCCAGGTCATACGAGTTCCTGTTCAAGACAAGAGAAGGGATAACAAGGAACCTGATCGCAAAGGTCACGTTGATGAAGGATTTGGACCTATCGATAGTTTCTCTGATGGATGTCACGGAACTGAAAGAATTCAAGAGGAAGATCGCCGAGGACCAGCAGTTGATAAGTAACGTTTTCAAGGATTCAATGGAAGGTATCTATGTCACTGACCTTGATGGGAAGATACTCAAGATGAACCGGTCTGCTCTGAAGATGTTCCAGTTCACGGATGAGGAGATATTGAATATCAATGCCAGGGATACATACTCGAATTCCTCCGACAGGTCCAGGTTCAAGGAGATCATACACGATCAAGGTTTTGTGAAGGATTTCGAGGTCCTTCTGAAGAGAAAGGACGGGAGCACATTCGATTCCGTTCTCACATCCAGTATCAGAAAGGACCATGATGGGAACGTTGTAGGATACAACGGCATGATCCGGGATGTATCCGAACTCAAACGTGATGAGAGGAGGATACAGGAGTTGAACCGTAGGTTGAAGGATATCACACAGATCCTGAGACATGACATGTTGAACAACCTGATGATAATCAAGCAGACCCTGGAACTGATCGAGTTGACAGGCGATGTGAAGAGATTGTCCATGGTGGAAGCGAGTGTGAACAGAAGTGTGACCCTCATTGACGAGATGAAGGAATATGAGGAAGCGGTAACAGTTGATGATGGAACGAAGAGGAAGCTGGTGAAAAACCTTATCCAGGGTATCATGACCGGGTTCAATATCCCGTATGATATCGTCGGAGAGGCAGACTTCACGGTCGACGTGGGTTTCTATACTGTGATACAGAATCTTGTGATCAACGCGATCAAACATGGCCATACCGGAAGGATGAGGTTCGTGCTCTTGCAGGATGCAGGTGAGAATATCGTGGACGTGATCGATTTTGGGAATGGAATACCGATGGGGATCCGGGAAAAGATCTTCGAGGAGGGTTTCTCCTATGGAGACAAGGGAGGAACCGGGGTGGGTCTATTCCTTGTCAGTTCAATGGTCAAGAGGTCCAAAGGTGAGATAAGCCTCATGGAACACAGCTCCCGGGGTGCCACGTTCAGGATCAGGCTTCCGATGAACTGCGACTGATCCCCATCCCTTCATTCATCCTTTCCCTCATCAGATCGACGAGGGCTGCCATTACCAGTGCCTCGAACGGGTTCAGTCTGGCAGCATTGGATGAGGCGGATGCGTGCATCCTGACCTTCTCCATCAATCTGTCGAACGCCTCCCGGTCTTCCTTTCGAAGTGCCCGTCTGAATGTCTCCCAGGACCTGATCTCATCTTCCAGAAGCGTTCGATACGTTGGGCAGGTCCTCCCCATCATACCGCCTCCGTTGGCATCGGAGCGGACCAGAAGTCATCTATCATGGTCTGGTATGGATGTATCGATGAGATGTCCATCCAGGTCCCTCCCTTAGTGATGATCCTGACCCTTCCCTTCTGCCTGTTCCTGAGCGATACCCAGTTGGAGCAATAAGGTGTGATCAGAGGCAGAAGGTCGCTTCCGTGGCTTCCTCCGGTGGCCGCTATCACGACACAACACCCCTTTGCCGCCATGGCATCGAGGGACATCATGCAGTTCTTCACCATCCCCCTTGCAACCTCGGTCTCGACCTCTGGGTCCGAAAACAGCCGGTCCATGGACGATATCAGGAGCAGGGTAGGCGGTTCATTCAGTTTCATGAGGTTGATGTTGATCAGAGTATCCATCTGGTAGGCGGTGAACGCCCTTGCTATCATCACTCTGTGCAGGGCTCCTCTGGGGTCGATCCTCTGCATCCTCAATATCCTGGCCATTGCGAAGGGATCCGCACGATGACCTCCATCGATATAGTAGGCAGCCTCCCCTTCCTTGGCGACGTTGACAACGAGGCGGTCCATCAGGTTGTAGGTCAGTTCGGTCCTTCCGACGATCAAATGTATGTCGCCGGAAGTGAAAGGACCGAAGAGGTCATCGAAAAGGGCGAATCCGGTCCGTATCATCTTCGAGCTGTCGTTCGTTCCCATGCAAAGTCTCCGGGGGACCCGTACGATCTCCATGGAGGTTCATAAGCAAATGCAGGGGGGGGGGTTTGGTGAAGGTGGGATCGATAGAAAAGTGTTATTTTCCACTCCACTGAGCCTTGAAATGTTCGTAGGCTGCTATTGTGGCAGCCTCGGTGATCTCCTGTATGGGGGATTTTCCCGACCAGGCGAGGTCCTGTTTCCTGTATTCGGCATCCAGGATCTTTTCCATTACCCCGAGGTCGAAGGATGGGTCCTTCCCCTTTCTCTTTCCGAGGTATTCAAGTCTGGACTGGAAGACCTCGTTGTAGAGGTCCTCCTTCCATCTTTCAGATGAGCACATCTTATATCGCCTTCGTATGCTCCATGAGCCATCTCTTCAGATCATCATCCAGGAGAGGAGATAGTTTTGTGCGGACCTCCTCATGATAATCGTTGAGCCATTCGATCTCATCCTCTGTCATGATATCTTTCTTGATCAGCTTGAGGTCCATCGGGCAGAAGGTGATGTTCTCGAAACAGAGGAACTCCATATCTTCGGATGAAAGTTCTTCATCCCTGTGAACCACTATCAGGTTCTCGATCCTGATACCATATTCACCTGCCTTGTAGTAGCCAGGTTCGTTCGAAAGCACATTTCCAGGCAGGAGGGGGACTCCGATGTCCCGGGGTGTGATCCCCATTGGTCCTTCATGGACATTGAGGTGGTGGCCCACACCGTGTCCTGTTCCGTGGCCGTAATTCTTGCCGACATCCCAGAGTGCCTTTCTTGCCGGAAGTTCTATCTGTCTTCCACTGAAACCCCTGGGGAACTTGAGCATGGACAATCCTATGTGCCCTTTGAGGACCCGGGTGTACATCTCTTTTTGTTCGTCGGTGGGTTCGCCAAGCGCTATCGTCCTTGTGATGTCGGTTGTCCCGTTGATGTACTGGCCTCCGGAATCCACCAGATATATGCCCTCTGTTCTCAATTCGACATCTGTTTCCGGAGTGGGATCATAATGGATGATGGCTCCATGATCGGCATACCCGGAGATCGTGGTGAAAGAGAGTCCAACGAGGTCCTCGCTCTCCTTTCTGTATGATCCGAGCCTGTCTGAAGCTGAGATCTCGGTAACACCTCCTTCTGGTACGTTCTCTTCGAGCCATTTCAGGAACTTCACCATGGCAGCTCCGTCCTTTATGTGGCAGTTCCTGAATCCCTCCAGCTCGATCTCGTTCTTCACGGATTTGATATCCGTTATCGGAGATCTCTCCATATGGGTCTTCACCTTTTTCTCAAGGGGAAGCATCATCCATTTATTGGTTGTCTTCGGGTCGATCCAGACCCTTTCTCCCTTCTCTGCGATCGTCCCGAGAAATGAGGAGATAGCATCGTAGGGGTGGAATTTGACCAGTCCTTCCAGATGTGCCCTCACCTCTTCTGTTATCTTGACCTCATCGATGAAGAGGTGGGCCTCATCCTCCGTTATAACGGCATAGGAGATGAAGATAGGATTGAAATCGATGTCATCCCCTCTCAGATCGAAGGTCCATGCGATAGTGTCAAGGGCACAGAGAACATGTGCGGAACAATCCTTTGCTTCCATTTTTTCTCTGATCCTCCGGAGCTTATCCTCCACCTTCTCTCCACTTACATCGGATGGATGTACCCTGACATGTGAATCGGAAGGTGATGGTCGATCTTTCCAGATCTCATCTACGAGGTTGATCTCGATGAACTTGATCTTGATATCCTTCTCAGAGAGGACCTTCTTGTAGCTATTTGCAAGTTCGATCGAAAGGACCCTCGGATCGACACCAACGGCCTGTCCTTCGGAGAGCTCATTCTTGATCCAGTCCACCAGTTTTGGTACTTCCGGCATCCCCATCTTGAAGAGTTCTATTCCGGATCCTTCCAACTGGTCTCCGGCCTGCAGGAAATATCTTGCATCGGTCCAGAGTCCTCCTTTTTCTGATGTGATGACCACATCACCGGCAGACCCGGTGAATCCCGAGATGAACTGTCGCCTCTTCCAGCATTCCGGCAGGTACTCGCTGTGATGTGGGTCCGTTGAGGGAATTATGTATGCTTCCACTTTATTTTCCTTCATCAGACCCCTTAGCTTTTGAACCCTTTCTTTGACTTCCATTGGTCTCACTCCGATGACGCTGGTAATGGATGATGATGATTAAAACTATTCCTTGATCTCATTGGAGTTGAGATAACTATAGTAAATTATAATAATCAATGGCCAACTATAGTTGACTATGGTCACCACTATCCAGATAAGCGACGATCTCAAAGATGAGATCAATTCGAAGAAATTATACCACAAGGAGACCTACGAAGAGGTCATATGGTCGATCCTTCAGGATATCAAGGACCTTGATGAACAGACAAGCAGGGAGATCGCCGCTGCACGAGGGGAGATCAAGAGCGGTGAGTTCTATTCCCTCGGAGAAGTAAGGAAAGAGATCGGGATCTGAATGGGTGACATATATTTCTCAAGGACTGCGGTCTCATCACTCCGGAATATGGAAGTGAGCGAGGCCAGAAGGATAGTGTGTGTCCTTGAGAGGATCAGGATCCGGCCGGACAGGTACCTTAGGAAGCTCGTTAACGATCCAGCCTATCGCTTGAGAACCGGGCCGGGGTATGTTTATATCGATCTTTCCGAGGACGATCTGATAGTCCTGATGATCTCCGTACAGGGCAAGGTGATCTGAAATGAAGGAGCTTTCAGCTGTCAAGTTCATAGAGACCAGGTCCAGGTTCTTTGCGCATCTCTATGAACTGGATTCCATGGATGATATCTTGGAGGTCCTGAAGGTCCACAGGAGGTCCTACAAGAAGGCCAATCATCACTGTTATGCAGTTAGGTTCGAAGGGGATGTGACCTTCAAGAACGATGGTGAGGTAGGGCACCCCGGACAGGTCCTTCTTGAACTGTTGAAGAGAGAGGGGTTGGATTCACATTGCCTTGTGGTTTCCAGGGTGTTCGGTGGAGTGAAACTTGGTGTAGGTGGGGTTTCAAGAGCTTTCAGGACCGCTGGTGAGGCGGTGGTCGCTGAATTCCACAAGATCTCTTGACGCGGATAGAGATAAATATCTTCAAATGACTGTCACTTCTGGGGAAGGATAATGGATGGTCTGAGGTGTTCGGCGCTTGTACTACTCTTATTATTGACATCGGTAACATATTTTTCAATATCAACAGATAATGTTGATGGGGGGGTCTTTGGACCGAGCCCGATCGGTGAATGGTTCCTCGATGAGGGTTCCGGCCAATATGCAAGGGATAATACAGGTAATGGGAATCATTTTGTACTTGGTGGTTCGACATCAACGCAATCAAGTGATCCAACCTGGGGTTCTGGTTTGAACGGTTCATGCCTCAAATTTAACGGATACAATGATTATGCGATGGTTGGTTCATCAGCGATGATGGACCTGACCGGAGACCTTTCCATGGAAACTTGGTTTAAAACGGATTCAACAGCCCCATATCTAGCTATTCTTGACAAGATGTATGGACAGGGTACTTCAACTGGTTATACTTTTTATCTTAATGATGGAAAACCCAGATTATCACTCTATGACGGGGGTACGGGAAGTAATATCGGAGGTACTGTTGATCTGAGAGACAATGAATGGCATCATGTGATCATTACCTATGATGGTAGCGAAGGAAAGGTCTATATTGATGGTGAATGGAATTTCACAAAGTCAATGACGAAAGATTCAACTTCCAGTAATACAAGACTCACCCTTGGCTTAAGAAGTTCTGGTTGGGGTGGTTACATGCCTTTCAAAGGTGACATTGACCAGGTTGCGATATTCGACAGGGCACTGTCAGCTTCAGAGGTTAAGTTTCGATATACTGGCCACATCCCCCAACATTCTTTTTGGCCACTTGATGAAAATGAAGGACAGGAAGCATCTGATATCATCTCAGGGAATGATGGATTCCTTGGGACAACGGGAGGATCCGATGACCAGGATCCGGAATGGTATATTGGAATGAATGGAAGTTGTACACGGTTTGATGGAGTGGATGACATTATCAGAATTCCTGTAAAGGACCTGGGAATATCGAATACCTTTACCATTTCGATGTGGATATGGACCGACGATATCGTTAGTGAACAGGACCTCTTCACCCACTCGGAGTTCATAAATGGTACATGGATCTCATGGTTCAGACTTTCTATCAAAGACCAGAAACTAATAGCAAATGGCAGATGGGATGGTGAATCAAACTCAAATCCAGGCAATTTCCCAAATGCTGATGGTGGGGAATTTGTATCAACAAGGAAGATACCGCTTGCCAGATGGACCAATGTGATGTATGTGAGCAACGATGAGAATGGTAAGTCCTATCTATACATCAACGGTGTATCTTCCGGATCCGTAGTCGGTACATATCCCGAATTGACCGTCAGACCCAACTGGAACATGGGCAACAGTGGTCAGAACAATTATCCCTTCAAAGGTTGTGTGGATGAGGTTGATGTCTGGAATTACGGTCTAAGTAATTCTCAGGTATCTGAGATCTACAACTCTGTTGAGGTTAATGAAAGGGCACCTACCAAACCCATATCTGTGGTTGCTGATGCAGGTGATGGTTTTGTTGTCATCACATGGTCCCCTCCGGATGATATCGGGACATCGCTTCTCTCCAACTACCGGATCCTGAGGGGTGACGATCCGGGTCTAATGCAGTTCCATTCAGGGGTGAACAGCAATATATTCAGTTTCAATGACACCGATGTAGTGAACGGGGTCACATATCACTATATTATCAGGGCATTGAATGCCATAGGGGAAAGTCCTGATTCCGATATGGTCCATGCTACTCCTATGGGATTACCTTCCGAACCCTGGAACCTCAAGATCAGGTCCGGTGATGAATTCTGTCATCTGACATGGTCCCCACCTCTTTACGATGGTGGGGCCGATATCATCGTATACATCATCGAGAGGGACAACGGGACCGGATTCGAATTCCTCCTGAATGTCACATCCGATGTACTGGACATGAACGATACCGATGTTTTGAACGGGAAAGAATATGGATATCGCATCAGGGCGATCAATATGATCGGTGATGGTCCTTTATCACCTGCTTCATACGGTTACCCATTGGCCATACCAGATCCTCCTGTGGATCTCGTCCAAAAGACTGGAGATTCGTTCGTACATCTTGAATGGTCCGCATCCGTGGATGATGGAGGTACCCCGATCTTTGCATATCAGTTGTTCAGAGGATCGGATCCTGATGGTGAATTTCATCTGGTCTGGTCATTGAACGGTGAGGGAAGATCTTACAATGATACCGATGTTCAAAATGGTGAGAGTTATTACTACTACATACGTTGTTTCAATTCAGTTGGAGGATCTTTCAACAGTAACATGGTGATGGCGATCCCCATGACGGTACCATCCGAACCCAATGATCTGGAGATTGCATATGGGGATTCGTTCATCATCCTGGACTGGAAACAACCCGATGATGACGGCGGAGATCCGGTAGAGGGTTATGTTGTCATGAGGATGGAAGCATACGGAGAATGGGATGAGATATATAGACCGGGAAGCGGTCGATCTTCCTACAATGATACGGATGTCATCAATGGTCAGAGGTATTCATACCGGATATGCGCATTCAATAGTGTTGGATCTTCCCGATATACGGATGAGGTGGAAGAGGTTCCGAGGACCGTACCCGGTGTACCCGAGCATCTTTCTCTTTTTTCGGGCAATTCATTCATACACCTCTTCTGGAACCTTTCAGATGATGATGGCGGGAACAGTGTAGTGTCCATTCAACTGTTCCTTGTTGAAGGAACGAACGATCTCATACTGCTGACAGTGCTTGATCCCCACGTGAACGAATACAATCACACATCACTTGTGAATGGTCAGACCTATCGATATGTTCTAACAGCCGTAAACGATGAGGGTCCATCGGACCCTACCATTCCAATAGGTGGGAAACCACTTTCAAGACCCGGACAGGTTATGGATATATCTTCGATCTCCGGGAACAGGTTCGTTCTGATAAAATGGAATGAGCCGGCAGATGATGGCGGGACGGAGATAACCGATTTTGAGGTCTACCGATATATGCCGGGTGTCGAGGAACCCACATTGATAGTATTGCTCGGCCCGGGAGCAAGGGATTACAACGACACGAACGTATTCAATGGAAAGGATTACAAATATTTCGTGATCGCAAAGAACGATGTAGGGAGCGGTCCATCATCTCTAGAGGTCCTTGGTAATCCGAGATCCGATGATACTTCCGGTTCACTTTCACTTCTTTTATTGATCGGGATCATAGCAGCAATAGTTATTTTGATCATTGTTATCGTGGTCGTGCTTCTCTTTGTATTGCTCAGAAGAGGTTCGAAAGATGAGGACGTGATCAAGGAGGAGGTATACACACCTGCAGGTCCCGTACTTGGACCTGCTCTTAAACCGGCTGTATTGGGTCCAGCGCCCACCGCTCAAGGTGAGCTGCAGCCGATGGTCGTTCCACGTGTATTACCCCCGGCTCAGTATGTACAACAACCTGTCACTCCGGTAGGTTCATTCCAGCCTGCGCCTCTCACGATCATGAACCCGGTGGACGGGTTTGTCCGTAACGAACCTTCGATCGATACAACAACTTCTCCTCCCGTCCAGCAACCGAGTGTTGCCATGCCTCAGCCTCCTCCCCCCGTCCAGCAGGTGCAACCAACTGTTAATACGCCTTCAGCAACTGCTACGGTACAGGGTCCAGATGGGCCTGTCAACAATGATCTGTCATCTCCATCTCAACAGAAACCTCAGACGGAGTTGCCGGAGAATTGAGGGTTCAGGAACCTTTCGTGTATATCTCAAGAAGTCGTTTCGCTTCGATCTCGGACGATAGGTCCTCCTCGACGCCTTTCCTTCCGTTGTTTCCGAGCCTTTTCCTTTCATCCGGATCTTCAGCGAGCCTTTTCATCGCCGATGCGATCTGCTCCGGCTCCTTTTTAACGGCAATACCATTATCCCATTTGAGCAGGTCCTGCATGTTCCGATCATCGAAGAGGATCAATGGAAGTGAGCAGCTCATTGCTTCTCTGATGGTGATGGAGGCCTTTCCCCAGATCCCTACGTCAGCTGCAGAGTATAGTTTTGCCAGTTTCTTCGTGGAAGCGAAACCAAGGAATTCGGTTCTTTCATCTGCGATCGTCTTCAACTTCTTCAGGTAGTCCTCATTTCC
>JAUVCN010000100.1 GCA_030595715.1 Thermoplasmatales archaeon | reverse complement strand
ATGAACACAGGTTCCATTGGTTCCCATCCGTTCAAAGTGCAGATATTGGAGGATGGAAACTTCATCGGTCAATATATGATCCCGAATATGGACCATGACAGCAGTTTTGATCTATCCATAGATTGGGTCGTAAACTTTGATATCGAATATATTCGAATGAAAATTGACCCTTTCAACGAAATACCTGAATCAGTTGAATCAAACAATCTTGTCGATGTGGAAAATCCATTCTACCAGGTTTCCATAACAACGAATGAATATCCATCAGATGAAGACCCTGTCATTGATGGCAATAATGGTATTGAGGACACGGAATGGAACGATAATGTTGTTAATGATAATGAAGGCGGTACCACATGGGGAGGACCTGTTGACGAAAAGGAAGAAAATGATCTTTCGATATTACCCACTCCTTTATCTGATAATGAAGATGAACCCCCAATGAGTTCCACTGACCCTCAGTTGATACCAGTGATCATACCCAGTGTAATAATTACATTCACCCTATTGGTGATCGGTTCTGCTTTGGTAGCATTCAGGTTCGAACCTGTGAGGTATAAATGGCTGATGCTGTTCATTCCTCTATATTCCAAGCTCAAAGGATCAAATATCGAAAAAGGCCTCAGATTCGAGATCCTTGGTTACCTTA
Organism: Thermoplasmatales archaeon; assembly: GCA_030595715.1. GTDB lineage: Archaea > Thermoplasmatota > Penumbrarchaeia > Penumbrarchaeales > Penumbrarchaeaceae > Penumbrarchaeum. The sequence goes on along the minus strand of JAUVCN010000100.1, from coordinate 11,036 downwards.
AGGCAAGACCCGGTGCCAATTATACCGAACTGAAGAACAATCTCGATCTGAACGATGGTACTCTCGTACATCACCTCAGGATACTTGAAAGGGAAGAGAAGATTTATTCAAAGAAGCTCGGAAAATACAAGCTCTTCTATTCCTCATCTTACAAGAGGCAGTCAGTTATCGATGATTACATATCACCATTCCACAAAAGGATCCTTGAGATAATTACCAAAAACCCTGGTATCGTCCCGACCAAACTTTCTATCATCCTTGACCGGAGTCAGACCGATATCAGCTATCATCTTTCTGAACTTTCAAGAAATGGTTATCTCGAGAAAAAGAAGGATGGAAGGAACAATCATTACTACATAAACCATGAGTTGGTTGAGATGCTTTCCCACTGAGATCTATCGATCTACATTTTCTATATTATTTTAAATACTTTGTACCTAGGTGAGTAGATAAGCTCCTTTTTCCTCAACGATCCAATAACTGAAAGTAATTCTTCTTTTTCGATATCCTTTTCTCTGATAGAGGATGACAGTTTCTCTTCGGTATCCATACCATCCTCAATTAGCTTCAACACAAGTTCCTCCCTTTGTTTCCTATTCATGGGACCTCTTCTCGTTTTCACAGCGAGTTCAAGTATCTCCTCCTTCAACCTGACCTCTTCTTCGGTCATTTTTCCACTCTTCATATCCCACAGACAGGATCTCATCTCATTTTGGTCCTTGAAGGGACCTGTCAAAGAGGTATTCGAAAGATCAACTCTCTTTCCGCATGATCTGCAACTGGATGTCTTGAATCCAAGATCACATCCCTGCAGCGCATTGCATTCGGGGCATCGTAAGATACCGAACATACAGGTGATTATTTTTCAAAGGATATAAAGATATGAACTTTCACATTTGGAGACCTCTATTAGCAACCCCTATATTTCCAATAGTTCCAGTGGAGCAGATGAATAAAAATACCGGACCATGATATGGTAGTACTCCGGGCTATACAAAGGAGATCCAAGATGGAACGTTTCATTGATGAAGAGATGGTTTATCAACTATGGCTTGATTATTTCTCTTTAAGGGACCTGTCAACGAAAATAAGATACATAGCTGACAATTATCCCGATACAAGGTCCCTTGATGTTGATTTCAGAGATATCTTCCAGGTCAACGGAGAACTGGCAGAAGCATTACTTGACAGGCCGGAAATGGTTATCAGGGTAGGGGAGGCTGCCATCAACTCTCTCTTGGAGCCTGACCAGAAGGTAGGGATCAATCTCAGAGCCAGTAACCTATTCAGGAATGAAAGGATCCGGATCAGGGACCTGAGGGCGGAGAACCTGTCCAAATTCCTCTCATTGGAGGGAATAGTCAGGAAAGTAACAGAGGTCCGACCAAAACTCCTTGTTGGTGTGTTCACGTGCACCTCATGCGGTTTCAAACAGGAGATGGATCAGGACCCATTTCACTACACAGAACCTCTTGAATGTACGAAAGATGACGGTGGATGTGGAAAAAGAGCTGGTTCCACAACATTCAAGTTCGTAATAACCGAATCTCTTTTCATTGATTCTCAGAAGATCGAGATCCAGGAATTTCCGGAAGGTTTGAGAGGTGGCGATCAACCACAGAGGATCGCAATAATACTGGAAGATGATCTTTGCGGAGAGGTCTCTCCCGGAGACCGGATATCATTAACAGGTTCTCTCAAGGCCAAACAGAGAAAAGAAGGGCAGACCAAGGCCACTGTATTTGACATTTACCTTCATGGTAATTGTATTGATTCCAACGATCAGGTCTATGATGATATGGACCTGACGGAAGAAGATATCAATCAGGCAAAGATGATGGCAAAGGACCCTCAAATATTCAACAAGATAATTGGGTCCATCTCTCCTTCGATATTTGGGCTCAGGCATATCAAGGAATCATTGGCCCTGCAGTTGTTCGGTGGTGTTTCCAAGGAATATCCCGATGGTTCCAAAGGTAGAGGTGATATTCATCTTCTACTGGTAGGAGACCCTGGTACTGCTAAGTCACAATTATTGACCTACATGAGCAAATTGGCACCAAGAGGTATTTTCACATCTGGAAAGTCTGCATCTGCTGCGGGGTTGACTGCGGCTGTCGTAAAGGATGATTTCGGTGAAGGACGCTACACCCTCGAAGCTGGTGTGATGGTCCTTGCCGATATGGGACTTGCCTGTATAGATGAGATGGACAAAATGACTGAATCTGACAGGTCTGCCATGCACGAGGCAATGGAACAACAGACAGTATCCATTGCAAAGGCAGGTATACAATCCACCTTGCAAAGCAGATGTTCTGTTCTTGGAGCAGCGAATCCGAAACAGGGAAGGTTCAGGATCGGGCAGCCGAAACATGAACAGATAAATCTTCCCCCTCCGCTAAGGTCGAGGTTCGACCTGATATTCACCATAACCGATGAACCTCACGTGAACGAGGATCGAAAACTTGCTAAAGCTGTACTCGAGCAACATTGGATAGGTGAGTTGAAGATGTCCGAGAAGACCGGAGATACCAGATTGAGATCAATGGAGGAAACAGGTGATCCCATATTGGATAGGGCAAAACCGGTTTTCGATTCAGATGTTCTCAGGAAATATGTTGCATTTGCGAAAAGGGAGTGTTACCCGGTATTAAGCGATGAGGCCAGGGATGAGATAATCGATTTCTATGTCAATTTAAGGGCGGAGAACGCATCATTCGGTGGGCCAGGTGGAGGAAGCATTGCACTTACTGCAAGGCAGCTCGAAGCTCTTGTTCGTATGGCAGAAGCGTCCGCCAGGATAAAACTGTCACCTACAGTGTCAAGACAGGACGCTGGGGTTGCTATCGATCTTATGAGGTTCTCTCTCAGGGATGTGGCCATGACAGAATCAGGCACATATGATATTGATGGGGTCCTCGGCGGTGGATTCAAGAGCCAAAAGGACAAGATGTATGAGATCGTTAAGATAATCAAGGAATACCAGACCAGGGATGGTAAGATGGCAAGGAAAGATCTTATTACGATCACTGCTGAAATGAATATCGAGGAACATGAACTCGATGGGTATCTTAAGAAACTTCAGGATGAAGGTGCGATATTCGAACCAAGGTCCGGAGAGTATTCGGTATTGTGAGATGGTATTATGTTAGATGGCATCATAATGAAATATCATGGAGGCGGAGATAGAGGTGTCCTTGCATTATGTGATAAGGACATTCTTGGAAAAACTCTGATAGAAGATGATATCGAGTTCAAGGTAACAAAAGGATTCTATGCTGGAGATCCTGTCAATAAAGATACCTTACTGGGAATTATCTCTATGGTCGGAAGTATCAATGCTGTTGGAAAGATATCAATAGGTATTCTACTTGAAGAAGGGATAGCAAGAGAGGAGGATATCATATATATCCAAGATGTACCTCATATACAGATTTATAATATGTAGCCATGATACCTTCATCATGAGTCGTGGACATCAAAGTGGAAAAGATGGTATCCACAGAAGAAGGGATCGACCCATTTCCGTGTGGAAGGAAAAGGATTCAATTGAAGGTAATGAAGTATCCGCTCTTGTAATAATACTTGATGGGCCCGGTTGCACTTGGTCCAAAAATGTTGGTTGCACCATGTGTGGTTATAACAATGATGTCTCCGAAGGTCATATTGAAAATGATGATCTGATGGAACAGGTCAAGATCGCACTAGATCGATATGATGGCGAACCATACGTGAAGATCTTCACATCGGGCTCCTTTCTTGACCCTTCTGAGATATCCACGACCGTTCAAAAAGATACAATAGGTTCCATAACGGATCTTTCCGATATTGATCGTATACTCGTTGAAAGCAGACCTGAATTCATGACAGAGGATCTCATGACCCCATTGACAAAGGGTGATCATGCGTTGGAGATCGCCGTAGGTCTTGAGACCTCATCCGATATGATAAGGTCTAAATTCATTCGAAAGGGATTCATTTGGGATCAATATGTAAAAAGTTCAAAAAAAGCCATTGAACTTGGTTGTCTCCTCAAGACCTATCTACTGATGAAACCACCTTTCATAGGAGAAAATGATGCGATCAATGATATGATAAGTTCGATCAGTGATGTTCACAGTAACTTTCCCGGGTCCCGTATATCGGTCAATCCGATGAACATACAATCAAATACCGTTGTAGAGAACCTTTACAAACGTGGATTATACAGACCTCCATGGTTATGGAGCCTTGTCAAGGTATTGAAAGAAGGATCGTCCATTGCAAATGGCAAGACCCACCTCATGTCATCGCCATCGGGAGGAGGAAAAAAAAGAGGTGTTCACAATTGTGGTGAATGCGATGCAAAGGTCCTTGAAAGTATTCAGGAATTTTCCATCAGAAATAATATTTCAATTCTACCGATCATTGAGGGATGCTGCTCAAAAGAATGGAATGAGTATGTTTCTTCAAGTTCAATATCAATATTATAATTAAAAATACAAGTGAACATTCAATACGACCCTACCTTTTGTAGGGACTACAAAAAAGATAGGTATCCTATTATTTCATTTGATAATTCTTGAGAAAAACATTATCTACCCCAGGTTCATTCAAGAGTCCTGAAGGAGTCTGTGATCACATGAGCCCAGAGGAAGAGTTCGAATTCGAATTCGATGATGACGAGGAAAAAGAAGAGGAAAAACCCAAGGGAAAAAAGGGGACCTCCAAGAAGACCAGCTCTTCCAAAAAGACAGCCAGAAGGATGCCTCTTTCCGAAGGGGTTAAAAAAAGGCTTCTTAAGAACATGAAGGACATAACAAAATTAAAAGATGAACTGGAATCGTGTACAGACGAGAAGGAATCCTTTGAGAGGGAATTCGAACTTCTGGAAGATGAACTTGAAAACCTGCGTTCCGATAATGACAAGGTAACAGGCGACATGAATCAGAAAGTTGCAACCATCAATGCTCTGGAAAAGAAACTCGACCGTAATCAAAAGGATTTTGATAACTTCAAGAATAGGAACAAAACAGATCTGGAAAGACAGGTCAAGATGGGGTCCAAGAAGATCATCTTAGGTATTATTGATGTTCTCGATAACTTGGACAGAGCGTTGGCAGAAGCAAGGAAATCCGGATGGAAATCAGGTGTCAAACAGATCATCGAAGGTGTTGAATCAACAAAAAAAGGGCTTATCAAGTTGTTGAATGACAATGGTGTTGAGATCATTGATCCGCTGGATGAAGAATTCGATCCCAATTATCATGAGGCTATCGGGATGGAGACCGAAAGATCTAAACTCGAGAACACGGTGATATCAGTTGAATCAAAGGGTTATCTCCTTGGTGGTATCGTTCTGATGGCTGCAAAGGTTATAATCTCCAAAGGTGGAAAGGCAAGACCCAAGAACAAGGATAAAGGTAATGGAAATAAAACTTCAAGTAAAACAAGATCGGATGAAGAAGTTGAGAATATTGAAGAAGAAGAGGATGAGATAGAAGAACTGGACGAGCTCATGGATGAATTGGACAAGGTCGAGGATGAATGATCTATCATTCTTATTTACCCCGGCTTTTTCATTTATCCCAATGATAAAAAATAGGGAAATATATTTATACTTAAGCAGAGTTGAAAAATTAACATGTTCTTATATAAAGGGAACATGACAATAGAACGCTAATATTGCGATATTTGATGAGGAGGGTTTATATGGCAAAGGTAATTGGAATCGATCTAGGAACCACATATTCCGCTATGGCGATATTGGAGGGTGGAGAACCCGTCGTCGTTCCGAACGCAGAGGGACATAGGACCATGCCCTCGGTGGTAGCTTTCACGGAGGATGGAGAGATATTAGTGGGTCATGTCGCAAAAAGACAGGCTGTTACAAATCCTGAAAGGACCATATCATCGATCAAGAGGAAAATGGGGACAAAATATAAGGTAAAGGTAGATGAAAAGATCTATACTCCACAGGAGATCTCAGCATTGATCCTCAGGAAATTGAGGAAGGATGCCGAGGAGTACCTTGGAGAAGAGATAGAAAAAGCAGTGATCACGGTTCCCGCATATTTTGAGGATCCTCAGAGACAAGCGACCAGAGATGCTGGAAGGATCGCAAAGATGGATGTATTGAGGATCATCAACGAACCAACGGCTGCAGCTCTTGCATATGGCCTGGACAAGAGGGATATTGAGCAGACGATCCTTGTGTTCGACCTTGGTGGGGGAACATTCGATGTATCCATTCTCGATATCGGAGAAGGTGTTTTCGAGGTCAAGGCTACATCAGGTAACAATCTCCTTGGAGGAGATGATTTCGATGCCAGGATCATGGATTGGCTGATCGAAAAGTTCCAGGATGAGAATGACATCAACATAAGAGAAGATAGGAATTCCATGCAGAGGCTGAAAGAAGCTTCTGAAAAGGCAAAGATAGAACTTTCATCAAGGCTCGATACCACGATCAATCTTCCCTATATCGCAGCTGATGAAGATGGACCCAAGCACATTGATTATACACTTACAAGGGCAAAGTTCGAATCCTTAACGGAGGACCTCATAGATGCTACAAAGGGTCCCACCAAGAGGGCAATGAAGGATGCAGGTCTTACCCCAAAGGAGATCGATCAGGTCCTTCTTGTGGGTGGATCTACAAGGATGCCTGCCGTTCAGAACTTCATAAAGGAGTTCTTCGGTAAGGCTCCGAACAAGGGCATCAATCCTGATGAATGTGTTGCAGTTGGAGCATCAATTCAGGGCGGTGTCCTCACAGGTGAGGTTAAGGACGTATTGTTGCTCGATGTCACACCTCTGTCACTTGGTGTTGAGACCGTCGGCGGACTCACATCGAAGTTGATCCCGAGGAACACCACTATACCGTGCAGAAAGAACCAGATATTTTCAACTGCCCAGGACAATCAGACATCTGTTGAGATCCATGTCGTTCAGGGTGAGAGGGAAATGTCATCAGACAACAAGGGGCTCGGTAAGTTCCATCTTATAGGAATACCGCCTGCACCAAGGGGAATACCACAGATCGAAGTTACATTTGACATAGATGCAAACGGTATTGTCAATGTTTCTGCAAAGGACCTTGCAACGGGTAAGGAACAGAAGATCACAATACAGCCCTCATCTGGGGTAACCGAGGATGAGGTCAGCAAGATGATAGAGGATGCCTCGAAGTATGAGAAGGTGGATAAGAAAAAGAAGAAGCTTGCCGAACTAAGGAATCAGGCAGATGCGATCATTTATTCCACAGAAAAAGCAATAGTAGAACTCGAGGATAAACTTGACAAGAAAAAGATCAAGTTAACAAAGAGAGCGTTGAGGGAGCTCAAGGAGAAGATGGAAGAAAAGAACGTGAAAGAGTTGAAACTTTCCATCGATGCACTTACCGAGAAATCCCAGTCCCTCTTTGCGGATGCTTACAAAGGTGTTTCGGGAGACGATGAAGGATATGAACCTATCACTATCAAATGTCCGAAATGTAAAAAACCGATCAAGATAACATCCCCAAAGAGGCCGCTCAAAATAACCTGTCCGCATTGTAATGCAAAGGGTACTATCAAGGGCAATCCTCCTAAGAAGAAGAAGCCTGCGAAGAAAGAGGACACCCAAGAGGATAGTCCAAAGAAGAGATCCTCAAAGGATGAGGATAAACCAAAGAAGAAATCATCCAAGAAAGAGGATAAACCAAAGAAAAGTTCCTCCAAGACCGAAGAAAAGCCAAAGAAAAAGAAAAAGCCGAAAAAGAGGGTCGAAGAGGAAGAAGAAGAAGATGACTATGAACCGGAGGTCATTGACTGTCCCAAATGCGACACGGAGATCGAGATAGATACGCCGGAAAGACCGGTAAAGGTAAGATGTCCGGAATGCGGGGCCAAGATCAAGGTCCTTGAGTGATCAGTTATTGATGTATGGGAACTGGACTTCATGATGTTGACAGTTCCCATATTATTTTTTTATCAGGATACAATAAAATATGAAGAGGGCATACAAAAACATCCCCCACTAAAGGTGATGATAAGTGGTTGATGATTATTATTCGATTCTCAACATAGAGGATGACGCTACCCAGGAGGAGGTTAAACGAGCCTATAGAAAGCTGGCTAAGACCCTTCATCCTGATCTGAACAAAGATGTACTAGGTGGTTCAGCTGAAGAGTTCAAGAGGGTAAAGGAAGCCTACGAGGTCCTATCAAATCCACTGAAAAGAGAAAAGTATGATCTTGAACTGATGAGAGCCGGAGGAATTTCACCAACAGTGTCACAATCAAACACGGGTGGATATCGATATACTGGCCCACCCATAGCACCACAGAAAGGATCCGATGTTAAAATCGAGCTATCGATAACGTTTTCAGATTCATTCAATGGAATGAAAAAGGGAGTCGACATATCAATGCCGATCCGATGTGATGGATGTGATGGTTCCGGATCGGAGCACGGGTCACCTGTTTCACAATGTCCAACCTGTAAAGGATCGGGAGCACTTCTCGCCCCGGTACAGACAGCTCAGGGTTACGTAAATCAGAGGGTGATCTGTTCAACATGCAATGGCAGGGGCATACTAATGCAGAAATTCTGTGTAAAATGCTCCGGTGTTGGTCTCATCAATGGGATAGATAATATTCAGATATCCTTGCCTGCGGGTGTTGAGGATGGAGCTATAATCAAGTTGAATGGTAAAGGCGGATATGGTCTGGGATCAGGTCCCCGTGGTGATCTTATGGTCACTGTCAGCGTGGACGAAGAGGCCAATATGAGAAGGGTCGACAATGACCTGTATATCGAAGAATCCATTTCACTTCCAAAGGCAGTTTTTGGAGGAAAACAGAGGGTAAACACACTTGAGGGACGGAGGACTTTAAGGATCCCGCCAAAGACCAGATCGAGGACAGAGTTCCTGATAGAAAGTGAGGGATTTCCCGACCCTGTTACAGGAGATCACGGTGACCTATATGTCGTCGTTTATCTGGACCCTCCCGAGGAAATAAGCGATGCTGCAAGAAAGCTTCTGAAGAAGCTTGCTTTGGAGATCGGTGAGAACCTGGATGACCTGGGTATATGATAATATATCATTTCCATCCAATAGGTTTATTTCTAATAGGGTTTTTCGGATAGGTGGTCCTTTGTTATGATCACGCTTGTAGGAATCGGACATGTATTCTCCATAAAGGATGCTGTAAAGTACATCATATACGAAAGGAGACCACATGCTGTTTGTGTGGAATTGGATAAATTCCGATTCGATGCACTTGAAAAAGGACTTGACCGATCCGCGGATGCTCCATTCTTACTTAAAAGGCTTCAGAAGGTTTATGAAAAGGCGGCAAAGATAAATGGTGCTGAAGTTGGAGAAGAGATGTTGGGTGCCGTTGAAGCCGCAACGGGATTGAACATTCCACATTTCTTCATCGATGTTGAGGCAACCCCGATGGTATCGAACTTACTTGACGGTATGCCATTGACAGATAAGATAAAACTAGCAGGTTCCGTTATTGGGGCTTCAGTGATCCCAAAAAAACAATTGGAAAAAGGGATAGAACTTATCGAAAAGGACCCGGATTCAGCTATGGAACAATTTGGAAAGGTGTTTCCAGATCTAAAAAAGAAGATAGTGGATTACAGGGACAGATACATGTCCAACAAGATAATCTCTTTGAACATGACCTACCCTCATATTCTGGCTGTAGTCGGTGAAGGTCACATAAGAGGTATGAGCAAGCATCTTGAAAAACAGCAATTGCAGATCATACATTTGCGCCAGGTAAATAAGGTTGCAAAGGACTTGGAGACCGGAAAATTAAATCTTGTCGAACCTAATGACAATAGAGGAAATAATATAATATCCGTATCAATAGAGATCACTACCTGAATATCGTGGTGTTCAATTAATATGCAACCTATGCAATAAATGGAGGAAGATCATATGACAAAAAGATTATGGATAGCATTCGTTCTTTTCATTGTTCTTATGATCTCAACGATAATTTTCAGCGGATATGTTGCATACAGGAACTATGGATTGGATACAAATGATGGCACCACGCAATTGATGGGGCTCGTGTTCGACTCCAATTCCGAGCCAATTACGGATGTCAACATTACAGTGTCCGGAAACTCTACAATGACAGATGAAGATGGTGTATTCCACATAAATGATATTGATGTAGGGATCATCACGGTTGAATTCTATAAACCGGGTTATGTTCCGATCGAACTTACCTGGTTGGCATATCCTCTATCTGAAATAGAAGATGATATCGAGGATTCTCCCAATAACATCACAACTGGAAGGGATATCATCCTTTATAGGGAGATCGAGACAAGATACCCCGATGATGTTGTGAAACTGGGTGACATCGAAATGATAATAGACACCAACTCCTGGCCTTCCATTAAGAACACTGCGATAACATATGGCAATGGATCTGGAGAAATGAACAATTACAATATCTCTGACGGACCCAATACAATACTATTGTCAGGCAATGGGAATATTGTGATAGGGAAACCTGATGGTGAGATGATCTCAAGCTGGAAACAGATACCCGGAACCAGTGTTGACATCACCTGGATGGTACTTGAGACATTGAACATATCCAATGATCATAGACCAGAGATGATAGAACTGACCCTTGATCCAATATCATCCGATCAAGAAGAGGACTTGAACCTTACTGTCGTGATCATAGACCCCATCGATGGTAAAATAGTATTGGATGGGACCTATTCTCAATTCAAGAACAATGGAACGATCAATGTCCATCCGGGACGTTCATCCATTTCCATAGTGGGAAGAGAGGTCAGGGATATTGAATATGCATACCTTGATGTTTCAGGAGAAATGGATGCCAACATCAAGATCGATGTGATCAAGGCAGAACCGGATAAGGTTCTGGAAGGAATGAGCCTTGACTGGAACTATGTTCTATCTGTTATCTACCTCGTGATATCAATATTGTTCGGTTTCGGCGCCTACAAGGTAGTTAAGGGGACGAGATGGACAACACCGTTCATCGTGGCCTTACTAGGTTTCCTTGTTA
>JAUVCN010000176.1 GCA_030595715.1 Thermoplasmatales archaeon | reverse complement strand
AGAGAAGAGTCATTCATCACTTCGATATTGAAATGCAGGCCGCCGAACAATCGTGATCCCAACACGAAGGAGATAAGGTCCTGTGCGCCGTATGTTCTGGCACAGATGGATTCCATATCCCCCATCGTTGTAATAACCCTCGGAAATGCAGCTTATGATCTTTTTTCATCGACCTTCTATCTGCCGAAGAAGAAGGTAGGAGAGGTCAGGGGAAATGTGTTCAGGCTTCATTCGACCGGGGCGAAGTTCTTGATGCCAACCTATCATCCGGCAGCTTTGTTGTACAATCGGAAATTGATACCTCGATTCGTGCAGGACCTTCAAACGGCAATGAGGTATCTCAAGATGAACCCTTGACCTTGTATTTCTTGTGCGCCATCAGATAGGAGGCATATCCTGTCAATGCCACAAATGTCCTTGTTATCCACCAGAATCCGATCTGTTTTGTAAGCATCTCGGACGCATCGTATTGGCCCCAGAGTGAGCCGTGCTTCATTGTCAGCTGCTTCCTTCCGAAACCATTCCAGAAAGCCTGTTTGAAGAAGGCCATCACCGTGGACCTCTCCTTGTGATAGACGATCATCTTATTATTATGGCCAATTGAATAACCGAGTTCCACCGCTCTGTAGTTCATGTCCACATCTTCTGCTGTTACGAACCTTGGATCGAACCCGTTGATCTCTTTCAGAATATGTTTCTTGTATGCCAGGTTGCATGAGGGCCAGGTAATATCTTGGTGCTTGTGATAGACTTCCACCCTTCCAAGTGTCTGGAATGGCTCATAGCCCATTGCTATGGTCTCTCCCCCGACGATGTCTTTCTTCATAATTGTCGATCTGATCTCCTGTGCCCAGAATGGATTGCAGATACAATCCCCATCGGTGAACGCCACGATGTTACCCTTTGCCATTCTGATGCCCATGTTCCTCGATTCCCCTCTCTGGGCAGCATACTGATGAAGGATAATATAATCATGATCTTTCTGGTATTCCTTGACGATATTCTGCGTCCCATCCGTGGAGGCCGCATCGATTATCAGGATCTCTATTGGAGCTTCCTGGGTGATGAGAGAGTCCAGAAGATGCCTGATATTATGCGCCTCGTTCTTAACCGTGACGACAACGGAGATAAGTTCCTTATCTTTCGATGCGGCATTCTTCTTTTTCAATGGGATCACTTCTTCTTCGCTATTATGAAATCAGCCATGGTCATTCCCGATGATTGAGCATGAGATGTGGGGGAATATTCTTCGATATCTTCCATTATTTCAATGTTCAGTGCCTTCTGGATCTTCTTGATAAGATTATCAGAAGGATGCATCTGTCCATGTTCCAGCTGGGCGATGACCGAGACCCTCTCATTTATCTTCCTTCCAAGGTCCTCTCTTGAGAGCCCCATACTTTCACGTCCTCTCTGGATCCTTTTCGGATAATCGTCCACTAGTTCCCTGGCTCTCTTTGACAGAGCATCCGGTTTTCTGGGTCTGCTCACCTGAGCCGGTCTCGGAGCTGGTCTGTGTTCGACCTTCTTCTCCACCACCGAACCGAATCTCTTGCAGTCCTCACAGACATACATCTCCGCTCTATCAATCCGAACAAGGGTCAATCTCGATCTTTTTCCGCACCTTTCGCAATCGGGCATCCACCGCACCCCCTATGTGTGCATAATGAACAAAGTGATTTATAATCTGTTGCCTAACCCATTCCCCATGTGGGTTGTTCTTTTCTCTTCACATCGATGATATGATCAAGGACCTCTTTTTCCTCCACGGAAAGTTCGGACCTGAGAAGTGCAGGAACCCGGTCCCGGGGTATGTCCACGTAGAGTATCTCCTCTTCGTTGAAATGTCGACCTACCATCGGACCGGAGATCGCCATTGCAACCTCCTCCCCCATCTTTGCTTCTTTCAGGGTCTTCTTGTCCGCCTGCATTGACTGGATCTTGCCTATGACCTTTCCATCATCCCTCATCACTCCCTGGCCCGATCGGATCCTTCCCGCCAGTATTCGGACGCCGACCACCGCTGGTTTCGAGACCCTGAACGTGTGATCAGGCATAACAAAGAACTTTGCCGGATGAGCGTACTCTGAACGGCGGTCTTCTTCCAGCTCTCTCTTCTTGTTCCTGTGCCACTCCTCATGGTCTTCTATTATCTTGTAGATCACATTATTGACTATCACTTCGATCCCATTTTCCTCGGCCAATTCTTCGACACCGGGAAGGAGTTTTACATTGAAAGCAAGGATGACCCTTTTCAATGGGTCCTCGAGCGAGGCGGTCTCCTTTATATCCCTTTCAGAGATATCTCCGGTCTCTGCCTTCAGGATCATCATATCCTTCTGTCCCAACAGATGATGCATGGCCTCCAGAGAGCCGATCGCATCCGCTTTGATGTATATCCCCTCGGGATCGAGTTCGATGGATACTTCTGTCAACTCCTTGACCTCTTTATATGCCTCTTCCACTGTGACATTACCCCTTACAACCCTAATAGGTGCCCCGGAGATGACCTCTTCTGCATTCTTGGCAAGTATCTTGATGCCCGCTGCAGCATGGACCTCATGGACATTATCGAACTTTTCCCTCGGGTCCCTGATCTCGTCCATGGGTTTTGGTTTAAGGAGCGACTTCACCCTGAGTATCTTTGGTTTTCCTTTCGTTCCAACCACCATGGTATCATCCTTCCTGATGAGACCAGAGAAGATGATCGAATCCAGTGTTGTGCCGAGCCCCTTCTCATTTTTCACTTCGAGGATGGTTCCCTCTGCCGGACCGTCCTCCGTTTCCAATTTTTCCTCGAGGAACTTCTGGGCAAGTCCGACCAGAAGTAACAGGGCATCCGGGATCCCCATTCCATTGACGGCTGACATGGGGACCATCGCGATCTCCTTTCTGAAGTCGGACACCCTGTCGTATCTGTCAGCGTTGAATCCGTGAGATGAGAGGTCTCCGATCATCTGGTAGATCTTGTTATCCAGCTCCTGTTTCAGAAGGTCATCCTGTTCGTTGATGTTCAGGATGAAGGGTTGGTCCTCCTTGACCTTCCAGCCGTTGATCCTGTCGATCTTGTTCAATCCGATGATGAAAGGTGTCTTGTACTGTTTCAGGATATTGATCGATTCAAGTGTCTGGGGTTTGATCCCTTCCATCACATCGATCACAAGGATCGCGAGGTCGGCCAGTGATCCTCCTCTGGCCCGTAATGTGGTGAAAGATTCGTGACCTGGAGTATCTATGAATAAAAGCCCGGGTATTGAGAACTCCTTCCCTTCCATCAATGGACCGCATGCTTTTCGGAGCCCGTCCATCGGGACCTCTGTTGCTCCGATATGCTGGGTGATCCTCCCCGCTTCCCTGTTGACAACACCGGTTCCTCTTATTTTGTCCAGGAATGTTGTCTTTCCATGATCTACATGTCCAAGGACCGACACGATGGGTTGTCTTATCCTCATAGGTTCACCACCTAGGGTTTCGGTTGATATCACTAGGTCTATTTAATAGTTTGAAATACCGACTCAATGAGACAAACGATCATTCGGTCTCTGGAAGGACAACTTCGGGAAATCTACTTTCCCTGGGATCGAGACCCTAAAACGAATTTCATGCGGTTCCATGGACCATACTTCTTGTTTGATGTAATAGAACTCTAAATTGAATGAGATGGTCATTGACCTTCACTGAAGAGGGTGGAGTTTAAAGAATTCCCATCTTCTTGATCTCTTCGATCAGTTCCTTGTCAACAAGAAGGTCAAGGTCCTCTTCGATCTCCTCTTTAATATCGTGGAGCTCCTTTGCGAGCCTCAGAACTTCTTTTCTGTTCTTTCCCATGGAACCACCTCATTCGATCAACGAAATTAGGACCTATAAAAAGGCTATTGTAATAATTCACATTATTGGAACTATCACATATACAGCGATGTACATGTTGGTGGAGGGATGATCACAACATAGGACGTACTACAGATCAGAGGGTAGTTTCCATCATTGAAAGAACTGTTTTGGTGGAGATTATATCCTGAATGTCTGTTTCCCTGGCCTCTCTGATGATCGCTTCACTCATGAGATAATATGGACATCATACTTTTCCCGGATGGTATTTTTATTCGATATTGGGGTCCGGTATTTTGATCGGACCAACACCTGCCGGGTCCAGGATCCTGTGGATCCTCTCCGAGGTCTTGATCATACCAACTTTGGAATAATACTTTTCAGCTTCTTTTAAATTTAATGTGTAAATGTTCCTTCTAGCTTT
>JAUVCN010000177.1 GCA_030595715.1 Thermoplasmatales archaeon | reverse complement strand
ATGAAATACTCCCAGATTATTCCATCACATCAATTCTATGTGTATATTTATAAATTGTCAATCTTAAAAATATAAACATACAACACTTAGTATAAACATAATTGTGAAAAATAGTCTATTATCATCATAGAAAAGGGAGATATATGATGTATTCAATTATGAAGCTTGGGAAGATATGAAAATATAATTTCCTAATTTCTTTTTACCCAACTTAATATTATATTTTAAAAAAAAAGGCAGGCCCAGAAGGACCTGCCCACTCTTCAATTCATTATCACTCTTTTCTCTCTACCATGTAGAGGATATCTTCCCACGGATGTCTGTATAGTCTCTGGTTCAGCCTCTTCTGATCAAGTGCATGACCAATGAGACCGATGGACCTTCCAAGAACGAATATACCATTCAGATATCCAAGTTCAACTATCCTGTCAACCTCTTCCTTCGAGAAGAAACCAACATTTGTGAGCATATCCACCATGAGAACACCGATCGTTCCATCAACGTTCAGGATCAGATTGGATTTCTTCTGTGTGGTAACATCCTGAACACCAAGGGCGTAGTCCAGTATATCGGTCTTCGGGAAGTTATTCCTTGCATATTCTATCATCAGGGTCACCCTTCCATCTGGATTCTCCAATGATTTTACCCTGTGTCCGATACCGGGTATCTTGATGTTTTGAGCCTTCATATCCTTGACGAAAGCCCTTGGTTCCAAGCCCTTGTAATAACCGTTCTTCATATGCTTGGCACAACCATCAATTGCTCCTCCGAACCTTGGTCCGATGGTCAGAAGGCCTGAGGCAAGACAGGATACCAGGTCCTTGCCCGCCCTTGAAGCGATTATTGCATTGTGGGCGCCGGACACTGCAGGTCCGTGGTCGGCTACTATCATAATAGCGAGCTCGATGAACTCGGAGGCCCATTTTGGGAATTTCCTGCCAAACCAGAGAAGACCAATGACATCTCCCAACTTCCCGCCGGAATGAACGATCTCCGATATCGGATATCCAGCGTAGCTCACCTCATCTCCACGATCATCTGCAACTTGCGATATGAAAGAGGTGGGTTTCCTGATGACCCCTCTCTTGATCGCATCTGCATAATCCATTGGTATGACCGGTAATGACTCGGGTTCCTGAACGGGAACGATCTTTCCCTCGTCCCTGAGCTTGATGAAGGTCCTTGCGATCTCATCACCAAGGGTATCGAAAGAATCCGGAACGATAGCTCCGGCCTTTTTCAGGGCCTTGTTCTTTGCATCGGCGGTCTCTGTTGCAACACCTGCCTTTGCTCCGGCATGTCCGAACTGTGCTCCCTCCGGGAACACCTTGGAACATGTTCCCATTACCCAGAATACAAGGGGTTTTGTGAGAAGACCTTTCTTCATTGCCGCAACGACGCGGTATTCCTCGTCACCACCAAGTTCGCCCAGGGCGACCATCATCTTGATCTTTGGATTCTGTTCATATCTGAGAAGATGGTCGATCAATGACGATCCCGGATACTTGTCCCCACCGATGGCAACTCCCTCGAATATACCATCTGTGTTGTGGCATATGATGTTGAACATCTCGTTCAGCAGACCTCCGGATTTCGTAACAAGACCTATGGATCCTCTTCTGTAGAGTTTCTGGTTCTGGATGTTATCGAGCGTACCTCCGGAGTTTCCGACCTTGAATGCGCCTGCACCGATGGCACCCACCGTGGCTGGACCAATGATTATCTTCCCAAGTTTCTTTGCAAGATGACTGAGTTCCCTTGCCTTCCTTTCCGGTATCCCCTCGGCGATCACAGCAACGACCCGGATATTCTTATGCTCCAATGCTTCCTTCGTGGATGCATATGATGATCTGAACGAAGCGAAGTTCACCATTGTGTCCACATCCGAATTACCCTTCAGAGCTTCTTCGATGTTGGGATAGATCGGGATCAGGATCTCACCTGTCCCCCAGTGCGCTTTATGGGTACCGGAACTTCCTGGATTCACCAATCCGGCAACCGATGGTGTCTCCCTGCCACATAGATAATCGAAGTCAAGCATCCTCTGAACGGCCTTGACCTGCATGTTGAAGATTATGGACCTTGTCTTGTTGGAGAATAACAGATATGGTTCCATCCTATTTCACCCCCTTATCATTCTCGCCAAGTGCCATTGGAATGATGGATGTCATGTGCATCTCCGGCCCGTATACCTGGATCGGAACACCGATCTCCTCTCCGATCTTTCTCATCTTTTCCAGGCCAGCCTTGTAATTTGGACCACCCCTTCTGACATATATCCTGCATCCGACCTTCTGCAGCTTGTCCGAATGATCCCTGAGTGCCTGAATGATGCCTGTGAAGGTTTTGGCGACATCCGTGAAATTGGCTATACCGCCACCGATCAGGAGGATCTTGCCTTTTCCACTCTTGTGCTTTTTTTCGGTCATCAATGCAAGTACGGTCTTGGCATAGAGATAGGTCTCCTCGGTGGACGGGTTCCCTGAATACTCACCATAGTTGGAAAGTTCACCCCCATGTCCAAGATCAACGATAGTATCCGCATATACAACGGAAGCTCCACCTCCTGCAACCATTGTCCAGATCCTGCCTTCCGGGTTGAGAATGGTCAATTTCAACGAGGCACCCGTCTTCTCATCGAGGGATTTGATATATGCTTCTTCCCTCGTCGGTTCCTTTCCGAATGGAGATGGGAACTCATCGAAGTCCCATACACCAACGTTCTGCCACATTCCGGTATCATCCACCTTTGCGACCATATCGAGTATCTTTATCTTCTTGTCAACGATGGTGAAAGGATTGATCTCCAGATAGACGATATCATGATTTGCAAAGAACTTGTACATTCCCTTGAGGAAAGGCTCTATCAACTTCCTTTCCAGAGCCGGAACATCTCCAAGAAGGCTCTTGGTATCCAGTTCAGGTTCCTCGAGAGGGCCTATGACGACCTCTTTTACGGTATCCCAGACGGATTCGATATCGACACCGCCCTGGGTGGAAAAATAGACATGGTCTCCATCCGCATCCATCTTCATTGCGATGTAGTATTCAAGATCATGTGGGATGAAAGGCTCGATCAGGAAGTATTCGAGCTTCCCTCTGACCTTGCCCAATTTGGCACTCTTTCCCATTTTCTGCTTGATGAAGTTCCTGGCCTCATCGAAGGAGCAGTTCAGGAGAACAAGGCCGGATTTTCCTCTCTTTCCGAATAGTTGGTCCGGCTTTACAACAAGCCTCATGTTATCCAACCATGGATTATCCTCTGAGAGTTTATCCATGTCCGTATCCGGATCCACAAGGAGAGGCATGATATCGAATGTAACCTTCTCCCCTGTGTACCTTGGCATCATCTTGTAGAAAACTCGCTTGGCGTCGTATTCTCTAATACCGCGTCTTGCCATTAATGACCACCTGAGAAAGGTGAACGGTTTTTTACATTATAAATCATTAGGGTAAAAAGTATTATTATGGATGCCATATAATATTCATATGCTCATTTTTCCGATTTTCGTGGTCAATACTCAAGATGATGGTAAGTTTTTCGATTTATCATGAAATATATAACCTACCTGGAACAAACACTACTGTAACAGATATGTCAGGACTTCTTGGGACGTGATATCGCAACACCAACGGCCTGTCTCTCATCTCCATTCGTTGCGAGATGACTCCTTTTTAGTTCTTGCTCCGTAACTCCTTCTTCCGGGGGACCTGCTCCTGGGTTGAGATCCGTCTTCTTCATCGATAATGGAAGATGATCTCTCTCGAACGGTCGCGTATCTTCTTCCCGGAGGGTCCTTTTCTTCAGGTTCATCAGGTACCTCCTTCATGAAACCGGCTTTCCCGCAGAACCAGTGATGGGTCAATGGTATGATCGATACTGTGAAATTGAAATATAACCCCAATTGGTGATACCAATTCTTATCAGCCTCTCCGAATAGTCCAAACCCCTTATTTATCGTACCGGGGGCGAAATAATTTATGAAAACCTCGGGTCTTGCGATTATCCAATGATAGCAAAAGTAGAGGATGATCACCGCCGGAATGAACACCATCAGTCTTCTTACTACCCGTTGTCCGGATGTTGGTAAATGATTGAAATTCTTGCTGTATGCCCCTATAAGGATCGCCGGTATCAGGGGGAAAGTTCCCATGTAAAGTATGTGATGCCAGATCTCGGAATCCTGATTAGCCAGTGAATCATATGCTGAAGGTGAAAGCAGTG